>JAEXKM010000122.1 GCA_023445705.1 Pseudomonadota bacterium | reverse complement strand
CCGCCGATGAGGGTGAGGGCGGGGCGGACGGCCGCAAGGTCCTCCAGCGCCGCATCGAGCGGTCCAGGAAGCAGGCACAGATCGGCCCGATCACCCGCCTGGACTGAGGAGCGGGAGGCGTAGAGCGCGAGCGCCTGCCGAGGCGTGACACGTTCCCCTGGCCCGATCAGCGCGCCGGTCGCGGTTCGCCGCGTCACCGCCGTAGCCATGCCGACCCAAGGGTTCGGTGAGGCGTACGGCGCGTCCGAGCTGCCCAGGACCTGCACCCCGACGCGGAGCAGGCTGGCGCAGCGATAGAGGGCGTCGTGCTCGCAGACGTCGATCGTCGAAAGGTAACGATCGCCGCGTTCGTACAAGAACGCCGACTGGGTGGCGACGATCAGGCCCAAGCGCTGAATTTCATCGACTGCGGCCGAAGCGATCAGTCCGCCATGCTCGATCCGGTCCCCGGGGCGCGCGCCGGTCGTCTCGAACGCCGCAAGGGTGAGAGCGAGCTCGCCGGCGGTGACGCAATGGACGGCGACGTTACGACCCCAGCCCCGCGCCTGTTCGATGCGACCACAGAAGTCGTCCAGGTCGATGAGATCGGCGTCGTCCAGCAATATCTTGACGGGGCCAACGGCGAAGGCTGCGTCCGCCGGCGCCTCCAAGCTGCCGCCGCTCATCAGCGTGAGCCGTTGCGGCAGGTCGCCATCCCGATGCGCCTTGGCCAGGAGCGCCGCCGCGCTCGCGTCCGTCGTCACGCTGGCGTCGGTCAGGGCGGTGACCCCATAGGCCGCCAGATCGCGGCCCACGGGACCGAGATCTGGCGGCTCCGGGCCCAGTGCTGCCTTCAGCCAGCCGTCGCCGCGCCACAGCCATCCGCTCTCGAGATCGAGCCCCTCTGGCGGGCTTTCCACGGGGAGACGCGCCAGGGCTGCGCTGTTCAGGACCCAGAGCGCGCCGGTTTGATGCTGCACCCGCACCGGAACATCGGGAACGAGGCTATCCAGCCGTGCGCGATTCAGCGGGCCAGCGACTTGCTCGTGATAGCCGACGGCTCGGACCCATTGTCCCGGTCGTCCCGACTCTGCGGCGCGCCGAAGTCGACGCGCGAAATCTTCGCCGTTCCCGACGGACTGAAGGTCTAACGACTGTCGTCGGGCGGCAAGGCCCAGGATATGGATGTGGTGATCGCATAATCCTGGGACGAGCGCGCCGCCCTGGCCGTCGATCTCTTGACCATCGCAAGTCAGCTCGGTTCCAATCTCGGCCACGCGGCCGTCACGAATGAGCAGATCAAGGCCCGTCCGGCCCGCGATCTCCACCCGTCGCAACAGAAGCTCTTCGGTCATGAAACGCCTTCGAGGCAGAGCATCGAAGCTGCGGTTGCTGCGCTATGCGACATCGCCATGTCCAGGAGGACGCCGCCGCCTTGCTCCAGCGCGCGCAGGCTGGCTGCGGCGGCCATCAGGCCGGTGATGGGGTCCGCCAACGCGTCTCCGATGAAGACCGGCTTTCCAGAGCGGTCTTGCCCGAGTAAGCCGCCGGCCGCGGCGGTATCGTCGCCAAAGCCGACTCGATAGGCGGCTTCGCCGGTCCAGCCATGGGCGGTGATCGCTACCCAGACCAAGGCGCGACCGCCTTCGAACATCACCTCCGGCGTGAGGCCAAGGCCGGCGAAGACGCGGGGTCTGGCGCTGGTGATGAGCACATCGGCGGACCGGACTTGGCGCAGGAGTTCGACGCGGCCGTCGGGGCTGGTCAGGTCGAGCGTGAGCGTCCGCTTGTCGCCGTTGAGGCGGTGGAAGAGCTCTGGAGAGTTGTCCTCCGTCGGATCAGGCCGCTGGGTTTCGATACGAAGCACATCAGCTCCCAATGCCGCGAAGACCGCGCCGCAGAGCGGGCCAGCCCACAGGGCGCTGAGATCGATCACCCGCAGGCGTGTCGACCGGCGTAGCGCCGGCTGCGCGAGCCTCAGGTTCGGCGGGGTCTCGAAAGGCGCCGCTTCGCCAACCCGCGCCGCAGGCAGGCCGAGCAGAACGGCGCGTTCCAAAAGGTCGCCGGCTTTGCGCTGCGAGGCCAAGGCTTCGATCCGGGGCCAGGCAGCCGCCATCGGGATATCCGTCTCGAGCCAGGCGGGCAGGAGCTCCACGTCTTCCGCGCGCGCCAAGTTGAGCGCCAGCCAGTCGCCGTCGCCGGTGGCGAAGAGCCTGCAACTCCCATTGGGCGACACGCTGGTTCCATCGGGTCCAAGCCTCATGAACGAGCGGCGGTCCAGCAGGCCCAGCTTGTCGGCTTCGACACGCCGACCGATGCGACCGCTGAGCGTCGCCACCTCGTCGGAGAGGCTTGCCAGCAGGGCTTTCATGGCCGTCACGGTATGATCTCGTCGATCAGGCCCCAGGCGAGGGCCAAGGGCGCGTCGATCTCGGACCCGCTCAACGCCATGTAGCAGGTGCGATGGCGGCCGACGCGGCGGGGGAGCGTCACCGTTCCACCGGCGCCGGGGATCAATCCCATGGCCACTTCCGGCAAGCGAAACCGGGCGTCGGCGCGCGCCGCCAATCGGCGGGCCGCGGCCGGAACCTCGATGCCGGCGCCGATGCACGCCCCATGCAACCGGGCCTCGACCCGAGCGCCGAGGGCGTGCACGCGCTGGGCTGGCGATCTCAGCATGCGCACCAGGTGCGCATCGCCCGGATCCGACGCTGTCCCGAATTCGTCGAGGTCGCCGCCGGCGCTGAAGTTCGGCCCGCGACCACTGATGACGACCCGTGGCCCATCGGGATGGGAGATTGCGGCGTCGAGCGCTTCGCAGAGCTCATCGCGCATTCGCGCGTCGACCGCATTGCGCCTCGCGGGCCGGTCCAGCTCCACGTGCAGCACGCCATCGGCTTCAGAAAGGGCCACTCGCGGCTGATCCCCCTCTGCTCGCGGGCGCATCGGCGTGGCGGCTCGCCAGTCGCGAAAGCCGTTCGATGCGAGCAGCATCGAGAACGCCGCCGACTCCGCCGCGAGTGCTTCGGTGAAAGAAAGACGCAGGCTCACGCGCAGAACCTGAGCAAGCGCCGCGGCCGCCGCCGGCTGACGCGCCGCTTGTTCCGCGAGGTCGGCGAGAACCCGGTCGAGCGCCTCGGGCAATATGCTCACCCACGGCGCTGGTGCGTCATCGTCCGTGCTCAGCAGGATATCGAACCGCGCGGCCGGCGCCGGCGGGCGGAGCCCCGTCCGATGAACCCCGACGGCCAAAACACCTGGGG
>JAEXKM010000087.1 GCA_023445705.1 Pseudomonadota bacterium | reverse complement strand
CAGGAAGGTCAGGGAGCCAACCGGGTTGGCGCGCTTCCAGTCGAACTTCTTCACGCGCTTCTCGGGCGCCAGGGACTCCGGCAGCACGAAGAAACCGTAGAGCCAGTTGATGGTCGTCAGGGCCGCCGCCACGAAGAACGGCAGCCGCAGGTCGATGTCGCCGAGGAAGCCGCCGACGGCCGGCCCCACCAGGAAGCCGAACGAAAAGGCCGACCCCATCCAGCCGAAGGCCTTGGCGCGCTTGTCGGGCGGCGTGACATCGGCGACGTAGGCGTTCGCGGTCGAGAAGCTGGCCGCGGTCAGGCCGTTGATCACCCGGCCGACGAACAGCCACATCAGGCTGGGCGCCAACGCCATGAACAGGAAGTCGATGGCCAGCCCGCCCAGGGAGATGAGCAGGATGGGACGGCGACCATACCGATCCGACATCATGCCCAGGATCGGCCCGCAGAAGAGCTGCATCACGCCCCAGACCGCGCCGAAGACGACGTTCCATTCGGACGCCGCGGCCGTATCGCCGCCCGTGAACTCCTTGATCAGGTTCGGCAGCACCGGAATCATGATGCCGAACGAGACCGCATTGATCACGGCGGCGGCGAAGATGAACTGAAACGCGGCGGTCCGCCGCTTGCCCTCGATCGGGGCGGCTTCGTGAGTCATCGTCTCCTCCGCGCGGCCTTTGCGGCCTCTGTTCTGATCGCAATGTTCGATCTTTTAGGGCGAGCTGTCGCGATATGATGTCAGCAGCGTTCGCCACCAGTCGGCCAGGCGCATGAGCAGCACCTCGTCGGGGAAACCGTGGCGGGCCGCACCCTCGGGAACCTGGTCGAAACCACGGTGCTCGACGCTGACCCGGGTTTCCTCCCCGACCGGTTCGAACCGCACCTCGACCTCGGTCTGCAAGTCGGGCGGAAAGTTCGCCTGTCGCCACGAAAAGACCAGGCGGCCGGGTGGCTCCCAGACGAGCACCTTGCCGATCTCGAAGACCTCGCCGTTAGCGAGGGTCTCTATGAGCCGCCCCCCTTCCCCAGGTTCGAACGAGAGACGGCCTGGCGCCCGGGGCGTCGTCTGGAAGAGGCCGTTTGGCCGCCACCAGGCGCCGATCTCGTTCACGAAGGCGGCGAAGGCTCGCTCGGGCGAAGCTTTGACGCGCAACGCCACCAGGACCTTGGAGGTCATGACGCGTCCTTCTCCAGGTGCGCCTTGAAGGCCAGGAGTTGCTCGCTCCAGAGCCGCTCGCTCTCCTCGAGCCACTTCAGCAGATGGACCATCGGTTCAGGCCTCAGGGCGTAGATCCGCACACGCGCGTCGAACTCCGGGTGGCTTTCCTCGACCAGTCCGCTCTCGCGCAGGGTGCGCAGATGCCGACTCATGGTCGGGGCCGAGAGGCCTAGCTCCCTGGCCAGTTCCCCGGCCGGGCGCGGGCCTCGTGCGAGAATGTCGACGGCCCGACGGCGATGGGGGTCAGCCAACGCCGCCAAGGTCACGTCGAGCGCCGCCTGGCTCATACCCAACCGGTGATCTTGAGGCCGCTAGCCGCCTCGGCTTCCTCGCGGGTCACGGGCTGGACGGTCTGCGAGATGGTCCAGATATGGCCTTCAGGATCCCGGCAGCGATAGGTGCGGTCGCCATAGAACTGTGTGGCCGGTTCCTGGTCGATCACTGCGCCGGCGGCCTTGGCGCGCTGGAAGTGCGCCTCGATGTCGGTCTCGATATGGATGCCCACGGTTTGGGTGTTCTTGCCGCCAACGGACTTCGGGCTCTTGTGATCGGCGCTCCACTCCTGGCCGATCATCACGACGCCATCGCCATAGGTCATCTGGGAGTGGGCCAAGGCGCCGTCCGCGTCCTCGATCAACATGGGCAACTCGAAGCCGAAGGCCTTCTCCAGCCAAGCCAGGGCCGCCTTGGGATCCTGGTAAAACAACGCCGAGCGCAAGGTGGCGGTCATGATCTGGCTCCTCTCTAGCCTTTGATCTCGTGGCCCGTCGCGCGGGCCATCTCCTCGATCGACAGGACCTGCACGGTCTGTCCGAAGGACCAGGGATGATCCTCCAGGTCGCGACAGGTGAAGACGCGGTCGCCATAGGGCTGGTCGGCGGGCTCGCGCTCGATTCTCGCCCCGGCTGCGCGGGCGCGCTCGCAGAGCGCATCGAGCCCCGCCTCGAGCTGCACATGGACCGACTGGGTGGCGCGGCCGCCGAAGGCCGCCGGACTGACGGCGCGGTCGCGCGGAGGACCAACGACCATGATGTAGCCGTCGCCCAGGATCAGTTCGGAGTGAATGATGCCGCCCTGCCCGTCGTCGACCACCAGCCGCCGTTCGAAGCCGAACGCCCTCTCTAGCCAGTCGATGGCGACGACCGGATCCAGATACCAGAGCAAGGGGCCGATGGTCGGAAGCTTACTGCGGTCGTTCATGACGCTCTCCCGCTAAACGCGGCGTCGCCCGCCGCACTTCATTGCGGGATGATATAATATTTGTCGATTATCGCAACTATCTACTTTGAGCGACGAGCGCGGCCTCGGACAGAGCCGGCCCACCGTCATTGGGCCGGGGTTCAAGCGCCAACAGGCGCATCAGCACCGGGTAAACATCCACATTGTCCGTGAGCGGCGTCCGGGTTCCGGGCCGGAACGCCGGGCCAACGCCGAGGAACAAGGCCCGCATCTCCGGCGCGTAGGGATCGAACCCGTGATCGCCGCCCTTCACCCCCCACCTGGCCAGACTGGCGGCCGTCACAATCTCCCACCCGGTTTCCGGGAGGCAGACGATCGGAGCGACCCGCCGATGGGTTCCGTAGTGATAGGCCGCGGGGATTTTTTCCTTCGGCCAACAGGTCATATGATCGTGCGGCGCAAGCAGCGCGGCGCGGGCCTCGGCCTCGCGGCCCGCCGCCGGATAGTAGGTCAGAAACGCGCC
This sequence comes from Pseudomonadota bacterium, assembly GCA_023445705.1. Lineage (GTDB taxonomy): Bacteria > Pseudomonadota > Alphaproteobacteria > Caulobacterales > Caulobacteraceae > Phenylobacterium. The sequence continues at coordinate 10,666 of JAEXKM010000087.1, read as the reverse complement.
CATAGTGAGCGTCTCGCCCGCGTCGGCTGGCACGATCTGGTCGAGCCGGATGATCCGATCGGACGAGATTTCGGCCATCCCATGGTCCGAGACCACGACGATGTTCGCGCGCAACCCACGCTTCGACAGCCCTTCGGTCAGCCGCGCAAGCGCAGCGTCCGTCTCCTGAAGCGCCGCCTTCACCTCGCCAGAACGGGGCCCATGGTTGTGGCCGGCGGTGTCCACGGCGTCGAAATAGAGCGCGATGAAGCGCGGTCGTTCGGCGAGCGGCGCATCCAACCAGGCCAGCACCTGGTCGACCCGACCGGCAGCGGAGACGCCAGCATCATAGGTGCGCCATTCCGTCGGGCGCACACCGTGGATCGGCGCCTCGGAACCGGGCCAGAACATGACCGCGGTTCGCCGCCCCGCCTTCTCCGCCGTGACCCAGACCGGCTCACCATCGTCCCACCAGCGACGGTCGGTCACCGCCTCCCGGCTCGACAGCTTGAAGGTCACCCCCGGGATCTCCGGGTCGCGCATATTGTTGTCGACCACCCCGTGATGGTCCGGCCGCAGCCCCGTCACCAGCGTGTAGTGGTTGGGAAAGGTTTTGGATGGGAACGACGGGCGTATGGCGCCCTGCGCGCCTTGGGCCGCAAGGCGCGATAGTTCGGGCGTCACGCCGAGGTCCAGATAGTCCGCCCGGAAGCCGTCGATGGACACGAGAATGGTCGGGTCGGCGCCTGCCCCCTGCTCGATGGGCCGCGTCGCGCAGGCCGCCAGGAGGCCGCACGTCAGGAGCGTGCCCAGCAGGGCCCGAACGAATCTGATCATTCCCCCGGTTTAACCCGCAGCCATGACAACCTGTTAGCCGCCCATAGCAAAAGGCCCCGGACGTCACCGTCCGGGGCCTCGATAATCTGAGATCTGGTCGGCTTATTCGTCGCCGAAGGCCGAGACCTGGACAGGACCGGAGTCCTTGCCCTTTTCAGCCGGGTCGCGATCAACGAACTCGATCACGGCCAGCGGGGCGTTGTCGCCGTAACGGAAGCCAGCCTTGAGGACGCGGATATAGCCGCCCTGGCGTTCCTTGTAACGCGGGCCGAGCACGGCGAAGAGCTTGCCGACTTGCTCGATGTCGCGGACCTGGCTGATCGCCTGACGGCGAGCGTGCAGGTCGCCGCGCTTGGCCAGGGTGACCAGCTTTTCCACGACGGGGCGCAGTTCCTTGGCCTTCGGCAGAGTCGTGACGATCTGCTCGTGCTTGATCAGGCTCGCCGCCATGTTGGCGAACATCGCGGTGCGGTGGGCGGTGGTCCGTCCCAGTTTGCGGTGGGCTTTGCCGTGACGCATATCTTATCTCCTGGGTCGCTCGACCCGCCGGACGCTCCCGATCAGCCGGTCGCGTCCTTGCCTAACCAAGTCCCAGCCTGCTCCCGCCTGGGTCAAAACGAAGCGCCGGGCCCCTCCACCGCCATCGCGGCTTCATCGGAACCAGGCCGCCGAAGCGGCCTGGAGTCGGCGCAAAGAGCAGGTCGTGTTCCCTTGCGGGTCCGGTCCTGCTCCGGCTTCTAAAATCCAAGGCCCGCAGAGCGGGCCTTGGGGTCTTACATCTGATCGTCGAACTTCTTGGCGAGTTCTTCGATGTTTTCCGGCGGCCAGTTCGGCACGTCCATGCCGAGATGCAGGTTCATGCCCGCGAGCACTTCCTTGATCTCATTCAGCGACTTGCGGCCGAAGTTCGGGGTACGGAGCATCTCCGCCTCGGTCTTCTGGATCAGGTCGCCGATGTAGACGATGTTGTCGTTCTTCAGGCAGTTCGCCGAACGGACCGAGAGCTCCAGCTCGTCGACCTTCTTCAGCAGCGCCGGGTTGAACGGCAGTTCCGGCTTGGATTCGCCTTCGACCTTCTTCTTCGGCTCTTCGAAGGTGATGAAGATCTGCAGCTGGTCTTGCAGGATGCGGGCGGCGAAAGCCACCGCGTCCACCGGCGAAATCGCGCCGTTGGTTTCCACTTCCATGATCAGCTTGTCGTAGTCGAGGCTTTGGCCCTGACGGGTCGGCTCGACGCGATAAGCGACACGCTTCACCGGCGAATAGAGGCTGTCGACGGCGATGAGGCCGATCGGCGCGTCTTCCGGACGGTTATGCTCGGCCGGGACGTAGCCCTTGCCGTTGTTGACCGTGAACTCCATGCGCACGGTGGCGCCGTCGTCCAGCGTGCAGAGCACGTGGTCGGGGTTCAGGATTTCGATGTCAGCCGGAGCTTCGATCTGGCCGGCGGTCACCGCGCCCGGCCCCGTGGCCTTCAGCGTCATGCGCTTCGGGCCCTCGGAGTGCATGCGCAGCGCGAGTTGCTTGATGTTGAGGACGATGTCGACAACGTCCTCGCGAACGCCTTCAAGCGACGAGAACTCGTGGACAACGCCGTCGATCTGGACGGCGGTCACGGCCGCGCCCTGCAGCGACGACAGTAGAACCCGGCGAAGGCTGTTGCCGAGCGTCACCCCGAAACCGCGCTCGAGCGGCTCGGCCACCAGACGCGCCTTGCGGTTGGCGTCGGTTCCGGCCTCGATCAGCGGCTTCTCGGGACGGATGAGCTCGTTCCAGTTTCTTTCGATCACGTAGAGATGTCCCTCGAAACGCAGGATCGCCGGACGCGAAATTCTCGGTCCGGCGCGTGGGGAGTGCGATACTGCGGTACTTAGACCCGCCGGCGCTTGGGCGGCCGGCAGCCGTTATGCGGAATGGGGGTCACGTCGCGAATGGTGGTGATCGTCATGCCGACCGCCTGAAGCGCGCGCAGCGCCGACTCACGCCCAGAACCCGGACCCGAGACGTTCACTTCGAGCGTCTTCACGCCATGCTCGGCAGCCTTCCGGCCGGCGTCCTCGGCCGCCATCTGAGCGGCGTACGGGGTCGACTTCCGGGAGCCCTTGAAGCCCATCATGCCGGCCGACGACCAGGAGATGGTGTTCCCCTGCGCGTCCGTGATGGTGATCATGGTGTTGTTGAACGAGGCGTTCACGTGCGCCACGCCCGAGGTGATGTTCTTGCGTTCGCGGCGTTTGACGCGAGCCGGTTCCTTGGCCATCGCTAAGCTCTCTTACTTCTTCTTGCCGGCGATCGGCTTAGCCGGACCCTTGCGGGTGCGGGCGTTGGTGTGGGTGCGCTGACCGCGGACCGGGAGGCCCTTACGGTGACGCAGGCCGCGATAGCAGGCGAGGTCCATCAGACGCTTGATGTTGACCGCGGTCTCACGACGAAGATCACCCTCGACCAGATAGTCGCGGTCGATAGCTTCGCGGATTTGCAGCACCTCGGCGTCGGTCAGCTGATTGACGCGGCGAGCGTCCTCGATGCCAACCTTCTGGACGATCTCCTTGGCTTTCGCCTGGCCGATCCCATGGATGTACTGAAGCGCGATGACGACGCGCTTGTTAGTCGGAATGTTGACGCCAGCGATACGGGCCACGCGTTGAATCTCCTAGTCACGCAGAGAAGCGCGAACGGCGCCCCGGCCCGTAGTCCCGGATGGGAAGGCCAGCACGTCTTTCGCGCCCTTTCGCGGAAAGCGCACCGTTATAGGGAACGTTGCGTTTCCGTCAATGGCGCAATCGCAGAATCCGCAACCTTTTCGGAATCTTGCGATCACAGGTAAGGCGTCGTTCGTCAGCGCGGCCCGTCGAGGGCCTGGTCGATGCTGGCGGCGACCGCCTCGATGGAACCCATGCCGTCCACTTCCACCAGTTTCTTTTGATCCTGGTAGTAGGGCAGCAGAGGCGCGGTCTGGTCGTTATAGGCCGAGAGCCTGACCGAGAAGCTCTCAGGGTTATCGTCGGGGCGGCCAGATTCGGCGAACCGGCCAGCCACCCGCTTCAGAAGTTGTTCGTCGTCGACCTTGAGGCGGACCACTAGATCGATTCGCGAGCCGCGCTGCTCAAGCATACGGTCCAAGGCCTCGGCTTGCGCCAGGGTCCGCGGGAAACCGTCGAAGATCGCCCCACCGGCGGCCTCAGCCTCGGGCAAGCGCTCTTCGATGAGCGCGATGACGATCTCGTCGGTGACCAACTCGCCCCGCTGCATCACGCCCTCGACCTGCTTGCCGAGCTCGGAGCCCGAGGCGATGGCGGCGCGCAGCATGTCTCCGGTGGAGAGCTGGACCATCTTGCGGTTCTCGACCAGGCGTTTGGCCTGGGTCCCCTTCCCCGCAGCCGGCGGGCCGAACAGGATCAAATTCATTTTTCTTGTCCCCTCCCCGGCCACCCCAATGGCCGGTCTCGAACCTGGTCCTTAGCGAGCGCGACCGCGCAGCTTGGACTTCTTGATCAGGCCTTCGTACTGGTGCGCCAGCAGATGCGATTGGATCTGGGTCACCGTATCCATGGTGACGCTGACCACGATCAGCAGCGAGGTGCCCCCGAGATAGAACGGCGCCTTGAAGTAGCCGATCAGCGCCTCAGGCATCAGACAGACCAGAGTGATGTAGGCCGCACCGATGACCGTCAGACGGGTCAGGACATAGTCCAGGTACTCCGCCGTCCGCTTGCCGGGACGGATCCCGGGCAGGAAGCCGCCGTACTTGCGCAGGTTCTCCGCCGTGTCGTCAGGATTGAACACGACCGACGTGTAGAAGAAGCAGAAGAAGATGATCAGCGCCGCGTAGAGCACCATGAACGCCGGCTGGCCGTGCTGCAGGTGGCCCACCAGGCCGGGCAACCACTGCGCCCAGGCCGGAAGATCGGCCGTGGCCAGGAAGCCCATGGCCGTCGTCGGCAGGAGCAGCAGCGACGAGGCGAAGATCGGCGGAATGACGCCCGCGGTGTTGATCTTCAGCGGCAGGAACGAGGTGTCGCCGCCAAACATCCGATTGCCTTGCTGGCGCTTCGGATACTGGACCAGCAGGCGACGCTGCGAGCGTTCCATGAAGACGATGGCGAAGACGACGACCATGGCCAGGGCGATGATCGCGAACATCGCGAACGCCGACAGCGAGCCGGTGCGGGTCATGGTGAACATCTGCCAGATCCCGCGCGGCAGCACCGCGACGATACCGGCGAAGATGATCAGCGAGACGCCGTTGCCTACCCCGCGGCTGGTGATCTGCTCACCCAGCCACATCAGGAAGAGCGTACCGCCAGTCAGGGTCACGACCGTGGACGCCAGGAAGAAGATGCCCGGATTCAGAACCAGATTCGGCGTGTTCTGAAGCCCGGTGGCGATGGCGAACGACTGAACCAGAGCCAGCAGCACCGTCAGATAGCGGGTGTACTGGTTGAGGGTCTTGCGGCCCGCCTCCCCGCCTTCCTTACGCAGCTTTTCCCAGGGCGGATAAACCGTCCCGAGCAGCTGAACGATGATGGAGGCCGAGATGTACGGCATCACGTTCAGCGAGAAGATCGCCATCCGTTCGACGGCGCCCCCCGAGAACATGTTGAACATGCCCAGGATGCCCTGCGCCTGGCCCTGGAAGGCTTGTGCGAAGGCGGCCGGGTCGATGCCCGGGATGGGGATGTAGGTGCCGAGTCGGTAAGCGATGAGCGCGCCCAGCGTGAACAGGATGCGCTTGTGCAGCTCCGACGCCTTCTGGAAGGCGCCGAAGTTCATATTGGCTGCGAGTTGTTCGGCGGCCGAAGCCATTTAGAACCCCAGACTGAAGGACGCGTCGTACATAGGGCGTCCGTCCTGCCCTGTCATCCGGCGCCTCGCCATCTAGGCGCGGCGCCGGAGAAAGGCGCGGGTCCCCGCGCGCGAGACGCGGGGATCGACGGCGTGCTTACTCGGCGGCTTCCGCGACCGGAGCGGTCGTGGTGACCTTGCCGCCGGCCTTTTCGACCGCGGCCTTAGCCGCGGCGGAGGCCGCATAGACGGTGATGTCGATCTTCGACTTCAGCTCGCCCTTGCCCAGCAGACGGACGCCGTCCTTTTCACGACGCAGAACGCCCGCGGCGACCAGGGCCTTGGCGTCGATCGGCTGCTTGGCGTCAAGCTTGCCGGCGGCGATCGCCTGCTCGAGACGCCACAGGTTCACCTCGGCGAATTCCTTGGCGAAGGGATTGTTGAAGCCGCGCTTCGGCATACGCATGTGCAGCGGCATTTGGCCGCCTTCGAAGCCGGCGATCGACACGCCGGTGCGGGACTTCTGACCCTTCACACCACGGCCGCCGGTCTTGCCCTTGCCCGAGCCCGGGCCGCGGCCGACGCGCATGCGGTTCTTGGTGGAGCCTTCGCGGGGGCTGAGTTCGTTGAGCTTGGTCATGTGACGCCTCTCCTCAAGAGATCTGTCGCCCGGGAGATCCCGGACTCGGCTGAAAAAATGCTGGCCGCCGAAACGGCCGAAGAGGCGACGCTTTTGGCGCCGCCTCCTCTAGAGGTCCAGTCGAAAGGCTGATTTAGCCTTCGATGACTTCCACCATGTGGTGGACCTTGGCGATCATCCCGCGCACGGACGGGGTGTCTTCAAGGACCGCCACGCGGCCGATACGGTTCAGGCCCAGGCCGATCAGGGTGGCGCGTTGGTCACCCTTGCGACGGATGGGGCTCGCCGTCTGGCGAACGGTCACCTTAGCCATGGTTTACTCTCCGTCAGCGGCGGCGACCGCAGCGCCGTCGGCCTTGCGGCCCAGCACGTCGGCGACCTTCTTGCCGCGCTTGGCGGCGACCTGGCGGGGCGAAGACTGAGCCTTCAGCGCCTCGAAGGTCGCGCGCACCATGTTGTAGGGGTTCGACGAGCCGACCGACTTGCCGACGACGTCCTGGACGCCGAGGGTTTCAAGCACGGCGCGCATCGGACCACCGGCGATGACGCCGGTGCCGGGAGGAGCCGAGCGGACCATGACCTTACCAGCGCCCCAACGGCCATTGCCGTCGTGGTGCAGGGTGCGGCTCTCACGGAGCGGCACGCGGATCATGGACTTCTTGGCCTCTTCGGTCGCCTTACGGATGGCTTCCGGCACTTCACGCGCCTTGCCATGACCGTAGCCGACGCGGCCCTTCTGATCGCCAACCACCATCAGGGCGGCGAACGAGAAGCGCCGGCCGCCCTTCACGGTCGCCGCGACGCGGTTGATGTGCACCAGCTTCTCGACGATGTCGGAGTCGGCGCGCTCTTCTTGCGGGGCGCCACGATCCCGACCGCGACGCTGACCGCCGCCTTCGCCACGTTGTTCGTTTCCACGAGCCATCAGCGTACCCTTAGAAGTTCAGGCCGGCTTCGCGCGCGGCGTCGGCCAGGGCTTTCACCCGGCCGTGGTAGATGTAACCGCCACGATCGAAGACGACGTCCTTGACGCCCTTTTCGATGGCGCGTTGCGCCACGAGCGCGCCCACGCGGGCGGCAGCGTCCTTGTCGGAGCCCTTTTGCTTGTCGCCCTCGAGGGTCGAGGCCGCAGCCAGGGTCACGCCGTTCTCATCATCGATGATCTGGGCGTAGATGTTCTTGGACGAGCGGAAGACCGACAGACGCGGACGGCCGTTCGCCACCGCCCGGAGGCGAATGCGCGTGCGCTCGGCGCGACGCTTGGAGGTGTCACGGGGTTTGAGAGCCATGGCCTACTTCTTCTTGCCTTCCTTGCGGCGGACTTTTTCGCCGGCATAGCGCACGCCCTTGCCCTTGTAGGGCTCCGGCGGACGAATGCGACGAATGCGGGCCGCGATCTCACCAACGGCTTGCTTGTCGATGCCCGAGATCTTGATCTCAGTCTGCTTCGGCGTCGCGAAGGTGATCCCGGCGGGCGGGGGCACATCAACGTCATGGCTGAAGCCGAGCTGCATGGAGAGCGCCTGGCCCTTCATCGCAGCGCGATAACCGACGCCGACCAGCTCGAGGGTTTGCTCGAAGCCTTGGGTCACGCCGACGACCATGTTGCTCACCAGGGTGCGCGACAGGCCCCACATGGCCTGCGCCCGGGTCGTGTCGACGCGCTTGCTGAGCAGCAGCTCTGCGCCTTCCTGCTTGACTTCGATCTCTTCGGCCACGGTCCAGGCGAGTTGGCCCTTGGGCCCCTTCACCGTGACCGTCTGGCCATCGATGGTCACCGTCACGCCCGAAGGGACGGCGACCGCCTTCTTTCCGATCCGCGACATATCAGTACACCTGCAGGAGCACTTCGCCGCCCACGTTCGCGTCGCGCGCGGCCGTGTCCGACATGACGCCCTTCGGCGTCGACAGGATCGAGATCCCGAGACCGTTCTTGATCGGCTTCAGGTCCTTGATCGACGAATAGACCCGGCGACCCGGCTTCGAAACGCGACGGATCTCAACGATCACGGGCGCGCCATCGAAGTACTTCAGCTCGATCTCGAATTCCGGGAAAGCGCCCGGCTTCTGAACCAGCTGATAGCCGCGGATGTAGCCTTCCTCGGCGAGCACGTCGAGGACGCGCGCGCGCATCTTCGAGGCCGGCGTGGAAACCTTCGAACGTCCGCGGGTCGCGGCGTTCTTGATGCGGGCGATCATATCGCCGACGGGGTCGTTCACCATGGGCCCCTCCTACCAGCTCGACTTGACGAGGCCAGGGATCTGGCCGTTGGAGCCCAGTTCGCGCAGCGCGATCCGGCTCATCTTAAGCTTACGGTAATAGGCGCGCGGACGGCCCGTGACCTCGCAACGGTTGCGGATGCGGGTCTTGGACGAGTTGCGCGGCAGTTCGGCGAGCTTCAGGCGCGCCTCGAAGCGTTCTTCGAGCGGCAGGCTCTCGTCGTTGGCGATCGCCTTCAGAGCGTCGCGCTTGCTGGCGTATTGCTTCACCAGCTTGCGGACCATCTCGTTGCGATTGACGGCGCTTTTCTTGGCCATTTGTTCTTTCCTTCCCGCCGCTTAAGCTTGAACGAACGGGAACTGGAATTCCCGAAGAAGTTGACGTGCTTCTTCGTCGGTCTTCGCAGTGGTGGCGACGATGATGTCCATGCCCCACATCTGATCGATCTGGTCATAGTTGATCTCGGGGAACACGATGTGTTCCTTCAGACCCATGGCGTAGTTGCCACGACCGTCGAACGAGGTGGGCTTCAGGCCCCGGAAGTCCTTCACGCGCGGCAGCGCGATCGTGATCAGACGGTCCAGGAACTCGTACATTCGATCTTTACGAAGGGTCACCTTCGCGCCGACCACCATGCCTTCGCGTAGCTTGAAGCCGGCGATGGAGTTACGGGCCTTCGTCGGAACGGGCTTCTGACCAGCGATCTTCGTCAGATCGGCAATCGCGGCCTGGACCTTCTTGGAGTCGCTCACGGCTTCGCCGATACCCATGTTCAGGACGATCTTGTCCAGCTTGGGGATCTGCATTTCGTTCGTGTAGGCGAACTGTTCCTTCATCGCCGCGCGGATGCGCTGACGATATTCGGTCTTCAGCCGGGGTTCGTAAGCTTGGTCAGCCATTGATCACCTCACCGGTCGTCTTGGCGACGCGGACCTTCTTGTCGCCTTCGACCCGGAAGCCGACGCGGGTCGGCTTGCCGTTGGAGTCCACGACGGCCACGTTCGAGATGTGGATCGCCGCTTCCTTGTTCTTGATGCCGCCTTGCGGATCGGTCTGCGTCGGGCGGGTATGGCGCTGAACGATATTCAGGCCTTCGACCACGACGCGGTCTTCCTTCGGCAGCACGCGCAGGACGGCGCCTTGACGGCCCTTGTCCTTGCCCGTGAGCACGACGACCCGGTCGCCCTTTTTGATCTTCGCGGCCATTACAGCACCTCGGGGGCGAGCGAAATGATCTTCATGTGGTTCTTGGCGCGCAGTTCGCGGGGAACCGGGCCAAAGATCCGCGTGCCGATCGGCTCGGATTGCTTGTTCACGATCACGGCGGCGTTCTTGTCGAAACGGATCACCGAACCGTCCTTGCGCTTGATCGCCGAGGACGTGCGCACGACGATCGCCTGCAGCACGTCACCCTTCTTCACGCGACCGCGCGGAATGGCTTCCTTCACCGAGACGACGATCTTGTCGCCGACCCCGGCATAGCGACGACCAGCGCCACCGAGCACCTTGATGCACATCACACGACGGGCGCCGGAGTTGTCGGCGACCTCGAGGTTAGTCTGCATCTGAATCATGGGATGAGACTTTCTTTAGGAGGCTTGCTGGTCAGCGCCCTTCGGCAGCGCTTCCCAGGTCTTGGTTTTCGACTTCGGCGCGCATTCGATGATGCGAGCCGTTTCGCCGGCCTTGTAGACGTTGGCCTCGTCATGGGCGTGGTACTTCTTCGACCGACGGACGGTCTTCTTCAGCACCGGATGCAGGAAAGTACGCTCGACCTTCACCACAATCGTCTTGTCGCCCTTGTCCGAGACGACGACGCCTTCGAGAATTCGCTTAGGCATATTCGTGTCTCCTTAGGCCGCGGTCTGCTTGGAGCGCAGGACCGTCTTGATCCGCGCGATGTCCTTGCGGACCTCGTCCACGCGGTGGGTCTTCTCGACCTGGCCGGTCGCCGCCTGGAAGCGCAGGTTGAACTGCTCTTTCTTCAGGTTCAGCAGAGCCTCGCCGAGTTGGTCGGGCGTCATGCCCCGGATTTCGTCAATCTTCATCACGCGTGCTCCACGACAGCGTCGATGCGGGTGACGATGCGGGTCTTCACCGGAAGCTTGGCCGCGCCGAGGCGCAGAGCTTCACGAGCCACATCGTCCGGCACGCCGTCGATTTCGAACATGATCCGGCCCGGGTGGACGCGGGCGGCCCAGTAC
>JAEXKM010000081.1 GCA_023445705.1 Pseudomonadota bacterium | reverse complement strand
ACAAGCGCTGCGCGCTTTCCGGGATGACACCCTGCTATTTACTCCCAGCAGCGAAGCATGACGGAGAGGGTTTGCGGCCTAACGGCCGGCCCCCTCAGTCGGCTTCGCCGACAGCCCCCAGCGGGGGAGCATCTTTCAGCTATCTCGTTAAGGCACGAGCACCACGCGGCCGACGGCGGCGCGGCTTTCGATGTAGGCGTGGGCGCCGGCGGCGTCGGAGAGCGGGAAGACCTTGTCGATGACGACTTCCAGCTCGCCGCGGGCGGCTTCTTCCATCAGGCGCTGGATGTTGTCGTGGGCGCGGTCGGTCATGATCTCGGCCCCGAGGAAGACGCCGCGGAGCTGACGGTTGCCGCCCATCATGGCCCCGACGTCGACGACCATCGGCTCACGGCCGGCGGCGCCGACCATCGAGACGCGGCCGCGATAGGCCAGTGAGTTGATCGAGCCCTGCAGGGTCGGACCGCCGACCGAGTCGACGATGACGTCGGCGCCCTTCTTGTCGGTCAGGCGCATGACTTCCTTCACCACGTCTTCGCGGGCGTAGTTGATCCCGTGGTCGAGGCCGAGGGGCTTGAGGCGCTCGAGGCGCTCGTCCGACGAGGCGGTGGCCAGCACCGTGGCGCCGGCGCGCTTGGCGAGCTGGATGGCGGCCACGCCCACGCCCGAGGCGCCGGCCTGGACCAGGACGGTCTCGCCGGCCTTGAGGTTGGCGGCGTCGAACAGGCAGTCGTCAGCAGTGCCGAACGTGACCGGGATGGCCGCGGCCTTCTTCACGTCGTAGCCGTCCGGGATGACCCAGCAGTTGCGGGCCGGGACCGAGCGCAGCTCGGCGTGGCTGCCCCAGTTATTCACGGTGGCGACCTTCTGGCCGACCTTCAGGTGCGAGACCTCGGCGCCGACGGCGATGATCTCGCCGGCCGCCTGGTAACCGACCACGTGCGGATTGGTCATCAGCGGGCCGCGCCAGCGGTTGAGGGTGTCGCCGCCTTCGATGGCGATGGCCTCGACCTTGATGATCACGCCCTTGGGGTGGAGGCTGGGGTCGGGGAAGTCCTCGTACTTCAGAACCTCGGGCCCGCCGTTTTCGTGATAGACAGCCGCCTTCATCCGTCTTCTCCCAATGAATTAAACAATTGTTTGATTTGGTTCCTCCCACGCCGCAGGTGGCGACGCAAGGGAAAGCGAACCTAGGGCGTGCGAGGCGGCGAAGCCAAATCAGTTTGTCTGGCAGGGGTCGTCAGGCGGGGCCGCAAGCAATGCGCGTGTAACCTCGCCAATGCCTTATTCAACCTGCGGCAGCGCCCGCCGACTTTCCGCTGTATGGTGCCCTGTGACGGGACCAGAGGGAGGACCCCACCGATGTACGCACGGATCCTGGCGGGAGCCCTGGCGGCTGGTCTCTGGGCGACTGCGGCGGCAGCCGCCACGCCTCAACACGAAACGCGGGATGGCGATCTGGCCTGCGCCGGACTGCTGGCCATCGCCTATGAGGGCGTCAACGCCTCCCCCGAGAAAAACCAGCAGCTGCTTGTGGCGACCATATCGGCCTATGGCGTCTATATCGGCCGGCTCAGCAAGTCCGGAGGCTCACCGACGAAGGCGGCGATCGGCGCGGTGGTCGACAAGATGTCGAACGAGGAGAAGACCGCCTTCGGCCGGGTCTGCCTGACCAAGGCGGCCGACCTGCTCAGGGCTCCGTTCGCCGACGGCCAGCCTTCAACACCGCCTCGACCGGCGCGGTGAAGGCGCGGAGCCAGGCGTTGAACTCGTTCATTTCCGGCTGAAGCGTTTGCACGACGGCCCCGTCGAGACCGATCAGGATCGGATAGCCGAGCGCCAACAGAGACTGACCGCACTCGCAGGCGTGGGCGTCGTCCCGGCAGAGAAGGGTGCGCGTGTCGAAGGGCTCACCCAGATGGTTGATGAGCGAGAAGGTGTAGTCCGGCATGCAGCTTCTCTGGAGGACCTGAGGCCGCATGAAAACACGAGCCAAGCTCAGGCTAAATTAGGTATTCACCTAATCAGGCTGTCGACCAGCCGACATTCCGCCCCGCCCTAGAGTAAAGCCGAGCCCTACACTTGGACCTCAACGCCATCATCGCGCCGCTAGCGGCGCTCAAGCCGGCCGAAGGGCCGTTCGTGATCGGCCTCACCGGGTCGGTGGCCGCGGGCAAGAGCACCTTGGCCGCGGCGCTGGCCGAGCGGCTGGGCCAGCAGGGCGCCAGGACCGAAGTCGTCGGCTCAGACGGCTTCCTGCATCCGAACGCGCGCCTGGAGGCGATGGGCCTGCTGGCGCAGAAGGGCGCGCCGGCGACCTACGACCACGCCGCCATGGCCGCCGCCCTGCGGGCCATACGCCGAGGCCGGGCCGATTTCCCGACCTATTCGCACGTGATCTACGACATCGACCCGGCGCTGACCCGGCGACTGGAGGCGCCGGACGTGCTGATCCTCGAGGGCCTGGCCCTGCGCGACCCGCAGACCGGGCCGCCGGAGCTGCTGGACGCCCTGATCTATCTCGAGGCGGAAGAGGCCGACCTGGAGCGTTGGTACGTGGCGCGCTTCCTCGAGCTGTGGGAGGCGGCCGAGCACGATCCTGCTTCGTTTTACGCGCGCTTCCGTCATATGGACCGCGAGGCCACCGGCGCACTGGCGCGCACGGTCTGGCGGGAGGTCAACCTGAAGAACCTGCACGAGCACATCGTCCATGCGCGGGCCCGCGCCGACCTGATCGTCGCCAAGGCCGGCGACCACGCCATCGCCTCGGTCGTCCGCGCATGAGCCAGACCGTCGAGGCCGTGGAGGCGGGACGGCCGCCGATCAGCCCCAATGCGCTCATCCTGCTGGCCGGATGGATCGCGTCGGCGGTGGCGCTGGTCATGGCGCCCAGCGAGTTCGTCGGTCGGATCCTGACCTTCGTCTTCGTGATCCTGGGCTGGATCCTGGCGGTCATGGCCCACGAGTTCGGCCACGCCTTCATCGCCCACAAGGCCGGGGACCATACGATCCGGGCCAAGGGCTACCTGACGCTCGACCCGCTGAAATACGTCGATGTGGGCGTCTCCATCGTGATCCCGATCCTGGCCGTGGTGCTGGGCGGGATCGGCTTTCCGGGCGGGGCGGTCTATCTGCGCGAGGACCTGATGCGCAGCCGGCTCTGGCGCTCGCTGGCCTCTTTGGCCGGCCCGCTGGGAACCCTGGCGGTGCTGATCGTGCTGACCGCCATCGCCTGGGGCGTGGCGCTCTCGCCGCTGGCGACGCCGGGGACCCGGATGCTGGTGGAGGCCCTCGCCTTCCTGGCCTTCCTGCAGGCGACCGCCTTCGTGCTCAACCTGCTGCCGGTTCCAGGGCTGGACGGCTATGGCGTACTGCGGCCGTTCCTGCCGCGAGCCTGGACCCAGGCGATGCGGCCGGTCGAGGGCCTAGCCATGATCGGGCTGTTCCTGGCGATTTTCTTCATCCCGGGCGCCTCGCACGTCATCTTCGCGCCGGCCCTGGCGATCACCGATCTGGTCGGCCTGCCGCGCGAGGCGATCCAGACCGGTTGGGACGCTTTCCGCTTCTGGGCGCCGCGCTAGGCGCGCGCTTGCGGACTCTGCGGGATCATCGGTCCGGAAAAGGTGCTGAGCCGCTGGTCGCCGCGCCAGAGCTCGGCGCCATAAGCGTGATCGCGGCGGGCGGCCCGCTCCATGGCCACGACGTCGGAGGCGCAGTTCCATTCCTCGACGTCGGCGAACTTCCCGGCGGAGTTCAGCAGATAGAACCGATAGTCCATGGCGGCGCTCCTCTTCCGATGGGTAGAGGACGAACCCGCCTGGCGCCGAAGGAGTTCCCGCCCGGCAAGGGCGACCGGGCGGGAACGCCTCCCAGCCCCTAGAGCGATATCCGATCCTGTTGAATCGGATATCGCTGGGGACTCTTGGATTAGAGCATTTTGTTCGCCGAACCGGCGGCCACTTCGGCGGAAAATGCTCTAGGCTGTGACCAGACCAGTACGGCGTCCGCGACGCACCATGGTCCCGAGGCCGAAGAAGCCGAGCAGCATCATCGCCCAGGTCGCGGGTTCGGGAACACCGCTACCGATCGGTTCGCCGGCGATGGTCAGGCCTGCATAGGCCATGCCGGAGTCGTATTGCGTGTCGATGAAGTTCGTGACCCCGAACTTGACCTTGTAGTTACCCGCCGCGCCGATGTTGTATTCGGACTTGATCCAGCCGGTGTAGCCGCAGCCGGGACCATAGCAGTCGCCGGTGTCTTCGCCGATTCCGGACCAAATCGGACCGCCGCCGATGATCGGCGTGGTCGCCGGCGTCAGGGTCGCGCTGTTGGCCGGCAAGCCGAAGCCAGGGCTAGTGTTGCCGCTAGGGGTCGTGCGAGCGGTGAATAGATAGGCCACGTGGCTGCCCGAAGCCGTCAGCAGTTCGGCAAAGCCGTACTCCGTGTACTGCGACCCGTCAGTGGTGACGTAGTTGAAGTAGAAGGCCAGCGGATCACCCGCCGCGGCCCCGAAGACATCGCTGATGAACTCCGAGCCGTTGGTGCCACCGACGCCGGGGATCTGCCCCACGCCGCCGATACCGTTATAGGTCGAGACGTAGCCGTAGTTCGGCCCCCCTTCCGGCGGCGCGGTGACCACGCCATTCGGCGCCAGAGTCCCGCAAGTGCCGACGCAGCTAGCCGCCGAAGCCGCGGAGGCTCCGAGCAGCGTGGCGGCTGCGACCGCTGAGCTCAATAAAAGGGTTCTTACTCGCATCGTGAACACTCCCGCCCGCGCGCGCCCCGAGCGGCGCGCGTCCTGGTCGCCACAACTTGCGTATCGGCGTTATTTAGAGTCAACAGTTGTTTACTATTGAGGGGCGCGACTTCAGATATCTCGCCTCATGCGCGTGAAATCGCGCGAACGCTGAGAGCAACAGCATCCTGTGACGCGCCAGCAACGGCGCCCCATATTTCGTCGGTTACGCAACCATTGGCGATTCACAGCGCCGCTTGCACGACAGCTTGACTATAACGATCACAATATCGCGCTATTACAGCCACCGCCTGAGACGAAAGCTTGAGCACGCCGGACACGTGCGCCACGGCCGGTCAACGTTTGCTTAACCTCGCCGACGTCCTGTACGACTGCCGGAACAGATGACGAACGCCGCGATTCCCATGCTTGCCTCCCTGACGATCCTTGGCCTGGACCCTGGCCTGCGCCGTACCGGCTGGGGGGTGATCACCGTGGATGGCGCGCGGCTGGCCCACGTGGCCCACGGCGTGATCGCGCCCAAGGACTCGCTGCCATTCTCCGAACGCCTGCTGGTGCTGTTCGAGGCGATCAGCGAGGTGGTCGAACGGCACCGGCCGCACGAGGCGGCGGTGGAAGAGACCTTCATGAACAACAACGCGGCGTCCGCCCTGAAGCTGGGGCACGCGCGGGCCATGGCGATGATCGTGCCGGCCCGGGCGGGACTGCCGGTGGCCGAATACGCCGCCACCGTGGTCAAGAAGTCGGTGGTCGGGACCGGCGGGGCGGACAAGACCCAGGTCGGCTTCATGATCCGCAGGTTGCTGCCGACGGCCGGGGAGACCACCGCGGACGCCGCCGACGCCCTCGCGGTCGCCATCGCCCACGCCCACCACCGCAAGGCCCGCCGCCTGGGAGCCGCCGCATGATCGGGCGCCTGCGCGGGCTGGTCGCCGAGGTCGGCGAGGAAGAAGCCCTGATCGACGTCGCGGGGGTCGGCTACGTGGTGCGCTGCGGCTCGCGCACCCTGGGCCATCTGCCGGCCTTGGGCGAGGAGACGGTGCTGCACGTCGAGAGCATCTGGTCCGAGGCCCAGGGCATGAAGCTCTACGGCTTCCTCGGCCGCGACGAGCGGCGGGCCTTCGTGGTCATGCTGGCGATCCAGGGGGTCGGCCCCAAGGCGGCGCTGGCGGTGCTGGACGTGCTTTCGCCGCCCGAACTGGTCGGCGCAGTGGCGCGCGAGGACAAGGCTGCGCTGGGCCGGGCCAACGGGGTCGGCCCCAAGCTCGCCCTGCGGCTGATCACCGAACTGAAGGACAAGCAGCTGACGGAGGGCCCGGTGGCGGCCTTCCATGCGCAGGTCCACGCGCCGGCCGCCCCGCCCGCGCCCAGCCATGTCGGCGAGGCGGTCGCCGCCCTGCTCGGCCTGGGGGTCGCCGAGGTCAATGCGCGGCGGGTGGTCGAGCAGGCGGCCCTGCGCCTGGGCGAGGACGCGGAGATCCCGGCGCTGATCAAGGCCGGCCTGCAGGAGTTGGGACGTTGAGGGGCCAGCCATGACCCGCATCGTCTCCGGGGAGGCCCAGCCGTTCGAGGGGCACGACAAGGCGCTGCGGCCGCAGACCCTTTCGGAGTTCGTCGGCCAGGAGCAGGCCAAGGGCAACCTAAAGGTCTTCATCGAGGCGGCGAAGTCGCGGGGCGAGGCCCTGGATCACGTGCTGCTGTTCGGCCCGCCGGGGTTGGGCAAGACGACCCTGGCCCAGATCGTGGCGCGCGAGCTGGGCGTGAACTTCCGGGCGACCTCGGGGCCGGTGCTGGCCAAGGCCGGGGATCTGGCGGCGATCCTGACCAACCTCGAGCCGCGGGACGTGCTGTTCATCGACGAGATCCACCGGCTGGCGGCGAACGTCGAGGAGATCCTCTATCCGGCCATGGAGGACCACGTGCTCGACCTGGTGATCGGCGAGGGGCCGTCGGCGCGCTCGATCCGCATCGACCTGGCGCCCTTCACCCTGGTGGCGGCGACGACGCGGGCGGGCCTGCTGGCCACGCCCCTGCGCGACCGGTTCGGCATTCCGCTGCGGCTGGAGTTCTACACCCACGCCGAGCTCTCGCGGGTGCTGAGCGGGGCGGCGGCGAAGATGGGCCTGGCCCTTGCCCCGGACGGCGCCGCCGAGATCGCCGCCCGCTCACGCGGAACGCCGCGGGTCGCCGGGCGGCTGCTGCGGCGTGTGCGCGACTTCGCAGCCGCCGACGGCGTGGAGACCATCGACGGCAAGGCCGCGGCCCGCGCC
>JAEXKM010000064.1 GCA_023445705.1 Pseudomonadota bacterium | reverse complement strand
ATACGACGGCCCAGAGCCGGCGATCCGCGCCGCGCCAAAGCTGGTCGGCACGGCGGGCGACGACACGCTCAGCGGGACCGCCCGGGACGAAACCCTGATCGGCGGCGAAGGCGTCAACCTGATGGACGGCGGCGAGGGAACGGATACGGCCTCCTACGCCAACGCCAAGCTGGGCGTGCAGGTCGACCTCGCGCGGGAGGATTTTCAGGTCGTCAACGCGAGGACCACAGATGCGCTGGTGAACATCGAGAACCTCATCGGCTCGGCCTACGCCGACACCTTGAGCGGCGATGCTCGGGACAACCGCCTCGAAGGCGGAGGCGGCGCCGACAACCTCTCAGGCGGAGCCGGAGCCGACACCCTGGTCGGCGGCGCTGGCGGCGACACTCTCACCGGCGGCGAAGGGGCCGACCTCTTCGTGTTCCGCTTCCCGACCGACTCGACGGGGACCGGCGCGGCGCGCGATCTGATCTTGGACTTCAATCGGTTCGAGGGCGATCGCATCGACATTTCGGGCATCGACGCCCGGACGGCCATCGCCGGCGACCAGCCCTTCACCTTCGTCACTTGGTACACCAAGCACCCGGGCGAGGTGATGGTGTCGCCCGAGGCTGGCGGGTACGTGGTCAAGGGCGACATCAACGGCGATGGCGCCTCGGAGTTCATGATCAAGGTGATGGGGCCGGCCGCGCCCACGGCCGACGACTTCATCCTCTAGGCCGCCCGTAGCAAGCCCAGGCGCTCTTCGTAGGCGGCGAGCAACGCCGAGATCCAGGCGTCGGGCGAAAGCCCGATGGAACGCGTACGCTCGAACGCTGCGATGCTCATCGCGCGGGCCACCCCGTCGTCCTTGAGTTGGGTCATCGCCGCGGCCAGCGCCTCTTCGTCCCGCGGGGGCGCGGAGTAGCCAGCTCCTGCTGCGACGATGTCGGGCGCGAGGAACGCCGTGTCCGCCGCGATCACGGGCAGTCCGCTCCAGAGCGCCTCGGCGGCCACCAGGCCATAGGGCTCGGGGTAACGGCTGGGCATGACCAGCGCCCTCGCCTGCGCCGCCAGGGGGCCGATTTCCTCGAAGCTTCGCCGGCCGGCGAAGATCACCTCCGGGTACTCCTGCTCCAGCCTGGCGCGCATTGGGCCATCGCCGATGATACGCAGCGGCGCCCCGGCTCGGCGCGCGGCCGCGGCGGCGAGATCGGGCCCCTTCCCGTCCTCCAACCGCCCGATAAACAGGAATTCGCTGTTTTGCTCGGCTGGCGCGCGTTCGGTGAGGAACGGCCGCACCGGATTGGGCACCGTGCGCACGGCCTGGGCGGGCACGCCGCCACGGACCAGGAACGGGCGCATCGCCTCATGGATGGCCAGCACCGGCGGCGCCTCGCGCTTCAGGTCGAACAGCGACTGCCGCACCGCCTGCCGCGCCACGCGCCAGAGCTTGTGGACATAGCTGCGCCGGTCGCAGTTCGCCTTCACGCAGGCCGCGGACATCGGCGTCAGCGTGCAGACCGCGCCGGTGTTCAGGAAAGCGAAGGCGCCGTTCGGACAGACCAGGAAGAAGTCGTGCGCCGACAGCACCAGGCGGTCAGAGACCGGCTTCAGCGCCTGGAAGATCGACGGCGAGAGGATCTGGGCCCAGCCATGCAGATGATAGACGACGCCCGGGCCGTCGTTCTGCGCGATCCAGTCGGCGACCATTTCCTTGGCGGCCTTGTTGTAGAGCGCCGAGAACAGCACCTTGTGCATCGGCGACGAGAGCAGACGATCCTGGCCCAGCGCCACGACGTCGATGCCCGCCTCGGCAAGCTCCGGGTTCTGACCGCCATCGCCGGTCAGCAAGGTGACCGCCAGGCCACGCTTGCGGAAGGCCAAGGCCGAGGCCAGCGAGAGGCCGGTCGCCCCGCCCTTGGCGACCGACGAGTCGTTGATGACGACGATGCGTTCGATCACCGGCTGCTCCCCGCCGCGCTGCGTGAAGGGATCTCGAAGGAAGCCGCTAGGCTGGCTATGCCACGCTCGGCCGCCCGCACCTGCGCCGCGTGCGAGACCGGATCGATCCCCTCCGCCAGGGCTCGCCTGGCCAGGTCCATGACCGCGCCGACTTCAGCCTCTCCCGCTGAGGCCACGAAATCCTTTCGCCCAACGGAGTCGAAGAAGCTCAGCAGCTTGCGATCCCAGGCGAAGCCGATGTGCGGAATCTCGTAGGCATAGGCCGTGATGCAGGCATGCATCCGGTGCGCCAGCACCAGATCGCAGCCCGAGATGAAGGCGGCCATCTCGCTAGGACGGTCGAAGGCAGGGTGGACGGTGATGGCCTCGGGGGCGGCCGCGCACAGCCGCGGCGCCAGCCCGTCGAGATACTCGCGGTCTTCCGGGCTGCCGTTGGTGAACAGCGAGATCTTCCAGCCGGCCTGGGCCATTGCGGCGGCAAGCTCGACCATCCAGGCCGCGAAGGCGTCATCCCGGACCTTGAAGTCGGCCGCGTGATAGCGCAGCGCCAGCGGGTTCGTCACGCCCAGCCCCACCCGCGGCGCACCCGGGAGCTTTCCCACCTTGGGGAAGTGCCTGGCGGCCAGCACCGCCGGATCGGGCGACACCTCCGCCGGGGCGACACCCGCCTTGCCCAGGCGGCGATCCCAGATCTCCTTCGAGAGCGGATCGCGCACCGCCACGTGGGTGAGGCGCCCAGCGGTCATCGCCCGCTCGAACAGGGCTTGCCCACGCTTGGACCAGTTGTTGGAAACACCGACGCCATAGATGCCGATAGGCAGGCCCGCGGCGGCGGCCTCGCCCAACACGCCATCGATCTTGATCGGGAAGTTGAGGTCGGCGTCGGCGAGCAGGTTTCCGCCCCCGAGAACCAGGGCGTCGGCCTCGGTCAACCGCTCGCGCCACTTAGGACGCAGGCGGCGCCTGACCACGAACCCAAGCGCCGCGCCCACACCCGCTCGCCGAACCGGGCCAGGCGCAAGTTCCAGCAGGCTCATGATCGCCTGGCGATTGCGCAACCCCTGTCCGAAGCCGTCACGGCCGGCGATGTCGATCGCCAAGGTCTGCGCCCCGCCCCGGCGAAGCTCGGCCTCCAGGCACTCGGCCAGCAAGCCATCGCCCAGGTTGGGGCTGAACTTCACGTTGGCGACGGCGATCATCATGCGTGTCTGCAAGTCCCATGGCTGAACCCCTTAGAGGTTCGACCCGCGCGAAAAATCAATCTCGACATTGCGAAATCGACAACGCCCAAGCTTTGCCAGAGCGACTGACCTGATGTTGCGCAGAGGTCGCCGAACATGAAAGCGGAAATCAGATTTCCTTCTACTTCGCCGATTGCCTGGAAACCTTTTCCAGGCTGGAGCTTTTTCAGCAGTTGGCCTCGTCAGGACCCGGCCTTGCGACCCTCCGCAAGGAACCTCCGCGCCTGCGTAAGCGCCTCGCGCCGGGCAGGCCCAGCGACCAGCGCCAGGACCGGCAGATAAACCGCCGCGCCCAGCATCACCGCGCAGGCGACATAGAGCCAACCGTTGGGGAAAACCGCCCTCTGCGTTGAAAACGCCAGCACGACGCCCGCCATGACGAGCGCGGCGACGACCTGAGGCAGGATCGCCCTCAACACCTTGAAGGCCGCCACGCCGCTGGCGCGCTGGAACATCCAGAGCTGCAGGGCGAGTGTCAAATACGAGCGCACGACATAGGCCGCGGCGATCGCCGTCAGCCCGAACGGCGCGGCCAGCGAGCAGAAGATCACCGTGCCGGCAAGCTGCACCGCCGCCAGCCGGACAATGACTCCCGATCGCCCAAGCGCCGTGAGCGCGGGATCTGCAAAGAAATTCAGGGCGTAGGGCACGACGAGGAGGGTCAGGACCTGCGCCACAGGCACGCTCGGCGCCCATTTCGCGCCGTAGATGAGCGGGATGAGTTCGTTCGCCAGCAGGCCGAAGCCGACGATGCAGGGAAAGGAGATGGCCCCGCTGACGGCGACGATCCGCAGATAGGCCCGCTGGAAGGCGTCCGGCTCGTTCTGAAGCTTGGCGAGGGTCGGCAGGGACACTGTCGAGAACGGGGTGATCGTGCCCTGGGCCAGGAGCTCGGTCGACTTCCAGGCGGTGCGATAGATCCCGACCGCCCCCGCCCCCAGGCCATGCGAGATGATCAGGTCCTGCGCGCGGGCGATAAACAGGATCACGAGCTGGGACAGAGCGACATTGCCTCCCAGCGGGGCCTGCACGCGTAGAGTCGACAGCGAGAACTGAAAGCCCGGTCTCCACCGGAACGCATGCCAGGCGACGAGCGTGTTGATGATCTCGGCGGCGTAGCGCTGGACCACCAGGCTCCAGACGCCAAAGCCGTTCAGCGCCGCCAGCACCGCAAGGGCGCCCCCGATCAGGCCGCTGAGCATCGAGCGCAGCGCGAGCGACTTGTGCCCAAATTCCCGAAGGTTCTGAGACATGTGGCTGGCGCCGAGCGCAGTGATGGGAACCACGAATCCCAGCGCCGCAACGACCGCCCCGCCTTCTGGCCGCCCGAGCGCGTCGGCGATCGGCTGCTGCAGAACCAGCCCGCCCAGGGCGAATACGGATGCGAGGCCCAGATTGCTCCAGAAGATCGTGTCCGCCAGCTTGGGCGTCACTTCCGGCGCGCGATAGAGGCTGCTGACGAGGCCGCCCGAGGCGATGATCTTGCCCACCTCCGCGTAAACGAAAGCCACGACGAAAAGGCCGAAGTCGGCCGTCGACAGCAGCCGCGCCATGACGACGAAGACGACGAAATTAAAGGCCTGATCGCTGCCGAAGCGAAGGAACGACCAAAACACCGACGCCGTGGCCCGACGCGCCAATCTGGGCGATTGTGCCATGTACTTTTGCCATCTCCCTGGCGACGGGCGCGCCAAGATCATTCGGCTTGAGCCGGCTGGCAATGCCTATCGTCGTTATGTCGCCAAACATCGCTAGAGCAGTTCGAACGGGCGGTTCTAGCCACCTGCGTGGTTACGCGGAAGGCGGTTGAGTAAAACAAAAAGCTTCACCATAACGGGAGCTTGCGTTGCCGTCCGGAACAGGCCAAGGGCCTGGAGGTAGTACTCGCTGCGACCAGTCGTCGTGGCTTTGACGGAGGTAGTGCATGGCGGCTGATGCCGGCCTGATCGGCGAACTCTCGGAGGTCGCAAGACGGGCCCTAGCGCCGTTCACCACGGACGAGCCCTATGCGCTGGTGGATTTCCCGAACCATTCCAACGTGGGCGATTCAGCGATCTGGGCGGGCGAAATCGCCTATCTGAAACGGCACGCCCCTCGCCTGCCGTCCTATGTCTGCTCCATCGCGAACTTCTCGATGGACGAGCTGAAGAGCCGCAGCCCCAGCGGGCCCATCTACATCCACGGCGGCGGCAATTTCGGCGACATCTGGCCTCACCACCAGGCGTTCCGGAACCGGCTGCTGGAGCTGTTTCCCGACCGCCAGATCGTTCAGCTTCCGCAGTCGATCCACTTCTCGTCGCCCGAGAAACTCGCCGAGACCGCCCGCGCCATCGAACAACACGGGCGCTTCACCCTGTTCGTGCGGGACCAAGAATCTTTCGAACTGGCTCGCAAGCACTTTGGCTGCGAGACGATCCTCTGTCCCGACATGGCGTTCTTCATCGGCCCGATCGAGCGGCCTCAGGCCGCCGAGTTGGACGTCCTGTGCCTGCTGCGGACGGATCTGGAGCGGGTTGACCTGGGGGATGCGGTGCGAACCGGACCTAACCTTCGGGTCGCCGACTGGCTGACCGAGCCGAAGCTCGGCCTTCAGGTGGCCAAGGCCGTGGGCGCCCTGGGCGGGGCCGCATCGGGTGGACCTGGCGGCCTGCGGCTCGGAATGTTCAACGCCGCGGCCGAAACACGAGTCCGGCGCGGCGCGCAGTTGCTGTCCTCTGGGCGCGCGGTGGTCACCGACCGACTGCACACGCACATCATTTCGCTGTTGCTGGGCATTCCACACGCAGTGCTGGACAACAGCTATGGCAAGGTCAGCCGCTTCATGTCCTGCTGGACCAGCGCCTCGCCGCTGACACAACGCTGCGATTCCATGGCCGACGCCCTGGAGTGGGCCCAATCCCAGGCCGCAGGGGCGCGGGCGAACTAGAGGATCGGCGATGCAGCAGCCACGGATATCCTGTCTCCTGCCGGTCTATAACGGCGAGGAGTTCCTGGAGGAGGCTATCGGCTCGATCCTCTCCCAGACCTTCCGGGATTTCGAACTGGTGGTCGTGGACGACGGCAGCCGAGACTCGACGCCCGACATCCTCGCCCGCCTGGCGGCCGACGATCCGCGGCTGCGGGTCATCCGCCAGGAGAACGGCGGCATCGTTGCGGCGCTGAACGCGGGCCTGGAGGCCTGCCGCGGCGAGTACGTGGCCCGCATGGACGCCGACGACGTCGCCCTGCCACATCGTTTCCAGTTCCAACTCGACTATCTGGACACACACCCAGAGTGCGTGCTGGTCGGTGGGGTCGCCCGCTCGGTCAGCCCGGACGGGAAGGACGTCAGCCGCACCACAGGCGGGCGTCACAAGCGCACCGACCTCACCTGCTTTCCGCCGAAGATCGCCGTCTCGATGCACCCGCTGATCACCGTCCGCCGGGACGCGCTGGTCGCGGTCGGGGGCTATCGATCGGACTTCCCGCACGCCGAGGACTACGACCTCTTCATCCGCCTTTCGAAGCTTGGCGGGATCGATAATCCGGATGAGGAGGTGCTCGTCTATCGCCGGCACGAGGGCGCGATCTCGCTGAAGCACCTCGAGACCCAGGAACGGAGCGCGGCTATGGCGGAGATCAGCGCCATGGAGCCCGGCGCAGAAGGCTTCCCGCCTTGGCTGGTGGAGCCTTACATCCGACTGCGAATCTGGCGTCGCTATCTGAGCGCCGACCGTGCGAAGGCTGATCGCCTGCTGCCCAGCCTGATCGGCGACGCCCTCACGCTCAAGCCGGAGACCCTGCTGTCGCCTCGCTATTTCGGCCTTCGGGTGCGCATTGGCGGAGCCATCGCCTCGGCGGCGATGCGCCAGGCGCGCGCCCGCCGCCCTGCCTCGGCGCCCGCCGCGCAGACCGCGGCGGGCTAGCTTCCGATCAGGTGATATCCACGACCCGGCGCGGGTCGACCTTGCCCATCATGGCGTCGCGCAGGGCCATCATGTTGCCAGTCAATCGCCCCTTGCGGTCGATATAGGGCTCGGGCTGAAAGCTCTTGATGAAGTTCGCCAGGGTGTTGTTGACCATCAGGGTGGCGGCCAGCTTCGGCGGAATAGTCTTCTTCTTCAGCAGGTACAGCGGATTGGCGATCTGGGAGTAGCCGAGCTTCTTCCCAGGCGTGCGTCCCGACTTGATGCCCATGTGAACGCCGGCCAGGTCGGGCGCCTTGGCCAGCTTGCCCCGAGCCTTGAGCCGGAAGGTGAAGTCGGTGTCCTCCTGCCAGCCGTACAGGGGTAGGTTCTCGTCGAACCGCAGGCCCTGGATGGCGCTCGATCGCAGGACCATGTTGCAGCCGTAGAGCGACTCCAGCAGCGGCAGATCTCCTTGCGGGCGCAGGTCGTCGGCCTCTGCCATGGAGCATGCGGCTTCGTAGCCGATGCCCGGCCCCTTAGCGCCGTCGGCGATCAGCCGGCCGTTGACGCCGACGATCTCCGGATGGGCGGTGAAGAGCGCCTCGGCGCGCTCCAGGAAATCGAAGGCCGGGATGAAATCGTCGTCGAAGATCGCGATGATGTCGCTTGTCTGCTCCACCAGATCCAGAGCGTGGTTTCGCTGACTGCAGGATCCCTTGCGGGCGTGGTCGACCCGCAGCGGCAGGAGGTCGGAGGCCACCCCTCGAGTGTCGTCCGGCCCCGATCCCACGACGACGATCTCGTCTGGGACCCGCGTCTGCCGGGCGAGCCGCGCGATCGTCAGTCCCGTCAGCTCCGCCCGTCCCGCGGTCGCGACCACCACCGATACTTTCAAGACTAGCTCCTTGTACGCGACGCGTGGGGCGCCATGGGATGGGTCCGGAC
>JAEXKM010000312.1 GCA_023445705.1 Pseudomonadota bacterium | reverse complement strand
TCAGTCGGCTTTGCCGACAGCTCCCCCAGCGGGGGAGCATCTACTGGCGCCTACTTGCCCGTCAGTTCCTTCACCAACGCCGTCCGGCCATAGACCTTCGACAGCGCCTCGGTCGCCGCCGAGGTGGCCACGACCACCGTCCGGTTGATCGCGCCGTCATAGCCGAACGCCCCGCCCAGCGAGTGGATGTTGCCATCGAAGGCGGCGCCCAGGATCTCGCCCTTGGCGTTCACCACCGGTGAGCCGGAGTTGCCGCCGATGATGTCGTTGGTGGTGACGAAGTTGTAGACGGTCGAACCGTTAAGCTTGTCCTTGGCTGCGACCCAGCGCGGGGCGAGCTGGTAAGGCTCGGCGCCGGTGGCCCGCTCGTACAGCCCAGAGAAGTTGGTCGTCGCCGGGATCGTCTGGCCGCGATAGTTCCAGCCATCGACCTTCCCGTAGGACAGCCGCAGGGTGAAGGTCGCGTCCGGATAGACCGCGTCGCCATATGCCGCGAACTTGGCCCGGGCCACGCGCTCGGCGGCCGCCTCGGTCGGCGCCTGCACTTCGGTTTCCCACGCCTTGCGCGCGGCCCGCGCGGCCGGGTCGTTGCGGCGGACCAGTTCGATCATCGGATCGTTCGAGGCTGAGATCGCCGCCGCGCCACCATCCCACAGCGCCTTGCGCACCGCCGGATCGGCAAGCTTCGAGCCGGCGACCGCGTGCTGGGCCAGGCCCTCGGGGCTCTCCTTGCCCAGCAGGGCCTTAACCGCCGGGTCGTCGGTGGTCAGGTACTCGCGGGTCTTCGAGAGCCAGAACGAGAGATAGGTCTCCTCCAGCGGCGCATCGACCGGCTTGGCGTCGAGCAGCTTCTTCTCGACCAGCGGCAGACGGGTGTCTGCGAACTCGGGCAGGCGCTCGGCGCTCGGCTTGCCCCGTTCCTCGGCCGCCCGCACCAGGGTCTGAGCGTAGTCATAGAGCTTGGAATAGGTCGCGCCGCTCTCGATCTGGCGATAGCGAAGATAGTTGTTGGCGTAGGCGCCCTGGGCCTTGGCGATGTCGCCCCACGGGTCGCCGATCTCGGCCGCCAGCTTAGGGTCGGCCGCGACCTTCGCCTTCAGCTCGGCTTCCTGGGCCCGCTTGGCGTCCATGAAGGCACGGTCGTTCAGGGCGAACTGCTGGCCGAAGAACACCTTGAAGGAGTTCTCGATCCCGAACAGCGGATCGGTGGCGATGCGCTTGTGCTCGGGGCTCTCCTCAGAAAACCGGATCAGCCTGCCCCGAAGCTCCGAGCGCTGCAGTTGGCCCACCGGAATGGCCAGGTCGCGAAGGGTCTCGAGCTGCGAAACCGTCATCAGACGGTTGGTCGAGCCGGGATTGCCGGAAACGAAGGTCGCCTCGCCCACCTGCGGGGCCCGGCTCACCCAGGTCAGGTGCTGGGGCGTGACCGCCGGCTTGCCGTTTTCGTAGAGCCGCACGAACCCGATATCGAGGTTGTAACGCGGGAAGTTGAAATTGTCGGGGTCGCCGCCGAAGAAGGCCGTGGCGAACTCGGGCGCGAACACTAGGCGCACGTCGGAATACTTCCGGTACTTGTAGAGCTTGTACTCGCCGCCGCGATAGAGGCTCACCACCTGGCAACGCAGGTTCGGGTCATCCCCGCAGCCGGCCTTCTCAAGGGCCGCCATGACGCCGTCGCGGGCCCGGACGAAGTCCTGCCCTGTCTTCCCGGCCCCGGCGCTGTGCACGTCCTTGGTCACGTCGGTGATCGAGGTCAGGATCTCGGCCTGCATCCCCGGGCACTTCTTCTCCTCCTCGCGGGAGGCGGTCATGAAGCCTTCTTGCACGAAGTCGGTCTTGTCCGAAGACAGGTCCTGCACGCACTCCACGACGCAGTGATGGTTGGTGAAGACCAGGCCGGCGTCCGAGACCAGCGACGCCGAGCAGCCGGTCGTCAGACGCACCGATGCGCCCTGCACCCGGTCCAGCCACTTCTGGTCCAGCTTCAGCCCGTAGGCGGCGTTGACCTTGGCCAACGGAAAATTGTCGTAGGTCCACATGCCTTCGTCGGCCAGGGCCGGCGCGGCGGAAATCGAAAACGCGGCGGCCAGGCCAAGGCCAGCGCCGTACTTCAGTCGGATCATGATCAGCAGCCTGATGGCGCGGACGGCCCCGGTCGCCCGCCAGAGAGCTCCTCGTGTAACGCCCACGCTTGCGTGTGACCAGGGCGGCGGCGGCGCCTTACCTCGATTTAACTAGGCTCCCAGGCCCGCCTCGCACACATGCTGCGGTTCAGGAGGGCTCCATGTCACTGGCTCTGGCCACACTGATCTTCGAATGGCGGCGCTATCTGGCGGCGGTGATCGCCCTCGCCTTCTCCGGCCTGCTGATCCTGGCCCAGGTCGGCATGTTCACCGGCATGATCCAGGCGGCGACGGCCACCATCAACCGCTCGCGGGCGGATCTGATGATCATGCCGGCCAAGTCGGAAAGCCTCATTAATTCCGGCCCTTC
This sequence comes from Pseudomonadota bacterium, assembly GCA_023445705.1. GTDB lineage: Bacteria > Pseudomonadota > Alphaproteobacteria > Caulobacterales > Caulobacteraceae > Phenylobacterium. The sequence goes on along the minus strand of JAEXKM010000312.1, from coordinate 1,824 downwards.
CAGCCTGCCGCGCCGCATCGGCCCGCAGCTATACCTCAACCCCAACGTCGCCGAGGTCGCCAGTTTCGACGGCGGCGGCGGCCGCTGGACCAACCAGCCGAAGGACGGCCAGAAGCAGGTCACCACCTGGGTCCAGGTCAATATGGTCGACACCGAGGCGGGCGCCCTGACCCTGCCAGTCGACTACCCGGAATCCGTGCGCCTGGCGCTCATGGAGCCGAACTCTATCGCCATCGACCGCTCGGCCCTCGGGCGGCTGGGCGTAAAGCTCGGTGACACGGCCGCGCTCAACGGCAAGACCGTCCGCGTCCGCGCCGTGCTGGACGGCTACCCCGATGTGAACCAGGCCTCGGTCGTCGTCTCCCGCGACACCCTTCGCCGCCTCGGCATGAACGAGAAGGGCGAGAAGACCGGCCCGCTGATGGTTCGCCTGCGCAACCCGGCCCAGGCCGAGGCCGTCCGCGACCAGCTCAACGCCGACGCCAAGGGCGCCTATCGCGCCTGGACCCGTCCCGAGCTCGCCAAGGCTAACGAGGGGGCGCTGATGAAGGAGCAGATCATCGGCATCTTCCTGGGCTTCTCGGTCTTCCTCGGCTTCCTCATCGGGGTCGGCATCACCTCCCAGACCCTGCGCGGCGCGATCCTCGCCAACATCAAGGAGTTCGCCTCCCTGCGCGCCCTCGGCGTCTCCATGGGCGCCCTGCGGCTGATCGTGCTGGAGCTCTCCTTCTGGGTCGGCGTGGTCGGCCTGGGCGCCACTGCGCTCTTCACCTTCGTCGTCTCCTTGCTCGCCCGCAGCGGCGGCCTGCCCATGGGCTTCCCGCCCGGCTGGGTGGCCATCGTCGCCGTCCTGCTCATGGCGATCTCGCTCGCCTCCGGCCTGATGGCCCTGGGCGTCCTCAAGAAGAGCCAGCCCGCGGACCTGTTGCGATGACCGCCCCCAATCCCATCGCCCTCCAGGGGGTCGGCCTCGTCAAGCGCTTCAAGACCGGCCGCACGCACATCGAGGTGCTCAAATCCGTCGATTTCGACTGCCGCCACGGCGAGATGACCATGGTCATGGGCCCGTCCGGCTCGGGCAAGTCGACCCTCATCGCCTCGCTCTCGGGCCTCCTGCGCCCCGACGAAGGCAAGGTCACCGCCCTGGGCGAGGATCTCTGGAGCCAGCGCCCCGGCCGGATCGACAAGTTCCGCCTCGACCACTGCGGTTTCATCTTCCAGGGCTTCAACCTGTTCGGCGCCCTGACCGCCCTGCAGCAGGTGACCACGATCCTGAAATACAAGGGCTACTCTCCGGCCGAGGCTCGTGATCGCGCCGCGCTAGCCTTGACCGAGGTCGGGCTCGGCAAGCGGCTCGAGCAGCGCCCCGCGGAGCTTTCCGGCGGCGAGAAGCAGCGCGTCGCCATCGCCCGCGCCCTGGCCAAGGACCCGCGCCTTCTGTTCGCCGACGAGCCCACCAGCGCGCTCGACGGCGAGAATGGCCAGATCGTCATCAAGCTTCTGCAGCGCGCCGCCAAGGAACACGGCGCAGCGGTGATCTGCGTGACCCACGACCCGCGGCTCGAAGCCTACGCCGACCGCATTATCCACATCGAAGACGGCCGCATCCTGGACGACCGGCGAACCGCCGAGGCCCAGGCCAAGCAACCCGTGCTCGTCGGAGCCTAGGAAGACCATGTTCGCTTTCGTGAAATCCAGCCGCATCAAGATCGCGACGGTGGCCGCCCTGGCGGTGCTCGGTGGCGGCGGCTTCGTGCTGTCGAGCCAGGCCAAGGCGAAGAAGGCCGAGGAAGCCAGGGCCGCGGCAGCCGCCGCTCCCAAGAG
>JAEXKM010000433.1 GCA_023445705.1 Pseudomonadota bacterium | reverse complement strand
GCTCTTTCCTGGGGCTCAAGCCGCACCCGCTCTTCGATCCGGTCTGGTATCGCGAGCAGAACCCCGACATCGCCGCCAACGGTTTGGAGCCGCTGACGCATTACGTCCTGAGCGGCGGCGCCGAGGGGCGCAGCCCCAGTCCCTGGTTCGACGCGCGACGTTACATCACCCTGCGCGGCAGCGATCTCGCGGCCGGGCGCAATGCGCTGATCGATTATCTGGAAGGCGGCGCCTGGGCGGTCGCCGAGCCGGCGCCTGGCGATGGAAGCCTTTCCTACCTGTCGGCAGCCGTGGAGTTCGCGGCGAGCGGCCTCACGCCGTTAGAGCATTGGGCCCGCAACGGCGCTGGCTAGACACCCAGGGCTTGTAGCTGGGGCAGGACCGTCTCGTAGTATTCCGGGACGTAGTGGAACGGGCTGAGGCCCCAGCGATGGCCTTGATCGGCGACCTGAAGTTCGGCTGGCGCGCCAACCCGCAATGCGTTCGGAAAGGTTTCGAGAAAAGCTGCCTGATAGGTCCGCAGGACCTTGTTGTGGGCTTCTATGTCCGCCCAGGAGCCGCTGAACAGCTCCAGTTTCGGCGCGAAAGCCTGCAGGTTTCCTTGTGTGTCGCGATATTGGGTCGCCCATTGGGACTCGTGCAGGATCAGGGTCGCGTTCCGGAGTGGGGTACAGGCGACGAGGGCGGCGAATTCACGCAGCGCGGAGCGCCAGATCAGTTCACAGCCGGCCGCGGTGCGCTCGATGGGCTGCGCGTCGCAAAGCGCCGCGTGCTCCAGGTGGCCGCTGACCGAGAGTTCCCAGGTGTGCGTGACGTAGCCGCTGCCCGTCTTCAACAGATTGGCCCGCTCGTCGATGAAGTCGAAGACGATGTGAGTCGGCCGGCGTGCGACCAGTTCGCCCAGGGCCGTCTTGCGAAGGTCGCTCACCATCGACCGGTTCGGGAACGCGCCAAGGCCGGTGGGGCGCTCTGCCGGAAGAGATAGACCTTCGGGCGGTTTGGACAGCAGGCTGGGAAGGCTGGTGCGGGACACATAGAACAGTCCCTGAGGCGGCGCTTCGCCCACGATCGGCCATAGATCACGGGTAATGCAGCTACCGACCACGGCGATCCTGGACAAATAAAGACCCTCGCGTTCCGGCGCCGTCTGGGCAAAGAATCCGAACAAGCGCGGCGCAAATCTATGCGGTTGGATGCGCCATTGACATCCCTTCGAGGCCCGATCATGTGTCGCGAGTTTTTGGCGCAAGCCGGCGTCGACTTCGAGCACTCTCCTTGGCCCTGGCCCCGGCCGGCGGCGCATCTCCACGGAATGGCGCGGCGCGCATGAAGATTTTCAATCCGCTCGCGGACCTTCCCGACAACCCGCTGACTCGCGCCGTCAAGGAGGGCTATACGCCCCTGGCCTATGCGGGGTTGTTCAGCCTGGTCTCCAACCTGCTGTACCTCGCCCTGCCGATCTTCACCTTCCAGATCTACGGGCGGGTGATGAGCAGCTACAGCGTCCCGACCCTGCTGGTGCTCACCTTCATGGTGCTACTGGCCTTCATCGTGTCGGGGTTGGTGGACGATTTCCGCGCAAAGGTGCTGATCAACTACGGCCTGGTGATGGACCAGCGGGTCTCGGGCCGGGTCTTCTCCGCCCTGTTCGACTCCGTGATCCGCGGCAATCCCTCCGCGCGTTCCCAGGCCCTGCGCGATCTCGACACGTTCCGCCAGATGCTGACCGGCCCCACCTTCGGTGTGGTCTTCGATCTGCCGTGGATGCCGGTGTTCATGATCGTGCTGTTCATCATCGATCCGATCATCGGCCTCGTGACGATCGCTGGCGCTGTCCTCCTGTTCTTCATCGCCCTGCTTCAGGATCGCGCCACGCGCCCGGCCATGAAGGAAGCCAACGAAGCGGCCCTGCGCAGCTACGGCTTCACCGACGCGGCGCTTCGCAATGGCGAAGTCGTCAGGGCCATGGGCATGATCGAGCCGCTCGGCGCCCGCTGGGCCGGGTTCCGCGCGATCACCATGGAACGCAGCGCCAGCGCCAGCGAGCGCGCCAGCGTGCTGAGCAACGTCAGCAAGTTCACCCGGCAGGCGATCCAGGTCCTCATCATCGCCATCGGCGCCTACCTCGTGGTGAAGGGCAAGATCCACTCGGGCCTGCTGTTCGCGAACATGATCCTGGCCGCACGGGCGCTGCAGCCGATCGAGCGTCTGGTCAGTTCGTGGGATGGCCTCACCAACGGCTATCGCGCCTTCGAGCGCCTGAACGCGCTGTTCGCCGACTACAAGGCCGGCAAACCCGCCACCAGCTTGCCCAAGCCGCTCGGGCAGCTTTCGGTCGAGGGCGTCAATTTCGCCCCCGTCGGCGCCACCCGCTTCGTTCTCCAGGGGCTGAGCTTCAAGATCGAGCCGGGCGAGATGCTTGGGGTGATCGGTCCGTCCGGCGCCGGCAAGTCGTCCCTGGCGCGGCTGATGGTCGGCATCTGGCAGCCCAATAGCGGCCACGTTCGTCTCGACGGCGCGGACGTCTATTCCTGGGATCGCTCGGAGTTCGGCCGCCATGTCGGCTACCTCCCGCAGGACACTGAGCTGTTCTCTGGAACCATCCGGGACAACATCGCCCGCTTCCGGTCCGACGTGGACGATGAGCAGGTGGTGCGTGCGGCCCAGGTGGCCGGTGTGCATCAGTTGATCCTGCGCCTGCCCAATGGCTACGACACAGAACTCGGAGAGACGGGCCATGTCCTCTCCGCTGGGCAGCGCCAGCGGGTCGGCTTGGCCCGCGCCCTTCTGGGCCAGCCGCGGCTGATCGTGCTCGACGAGCCGAACGCGGCCCTCGACGCGGAGGGTGAAGAGGCGCTGGTCAAAGCGCTGGACGCCCTGAAGGCCGGCGGCTCGACCATCGTCATTGTGTCGCACAAGCCGAGCGTATTCCGGTCCGCCGACAAGATGCTGATGCTGCGCGACGGCCGCATCGAAATGTTCGGACCCCGCGATCAGGTGATGGCGCGGGTCGTGCAGCCTGCAACCCCGCGCGCGATCGAGGCCGGCCGATGAAAATGGATTTCAACGCGCCCAAGCCCTACATTCCGCCGTCCTTCGGCGACCAGGATGTCGTGCCGCTCGATCCGGTGCTGGAACAGCGCCTGAAGCGTCCGATCCGCCAGGGTGCGATCGTCGTGGGCGTCTTCGTCGTGGGGCTGACGCTCTTCGCGGCCGTCGCCAAGATCGACAGCGCCGTGGTCGCTCATGCGACTGTCCGCGTTGAGGACAACCGCAAGACGGTCCGCCATCGCGAAGGCGGCACGGTCAAGCAGATCCTGGTCAAGGAAGGCCAGCACGTTAAGCAGAACCAGGTGCTGCTGACCTTCGACGAGGTGCAGCCCAAGGCCAGCACCGACGTGCTGCAGAACCAATACGACTCGCTGTTGGCGCAATCGACGCGCTTCCAGGCCGAGGTGAGCGGCCAGTCCGCGATGACCTTCCCGCAGGCGCTGACAGTTCGCGCCAACGATCCGCGCGTCGCCGGCATCATCCACGACCAGGAACTGCTGTTCACCTCGCGCTTGCAGTTCTTCGAAACCCAGACCGCGGTTCTCAGCCAGAAGCTGCAGCAAATCGAGAGCCAGATCGGCGGCGTCCAGGTGCAGATCGACTCGGTCAATGAACAGGCCAGGTTGATCAAGGAAGAGCTCGACGGCTTCCAGACGCTGTACGAAAAGGGCTATGCGCCCAAGACGCGGATTCTGGCTTATCAGCGCACGCTGGCGGACCTGGGGGGGCGTAAAGGGTCGCTGGCCGCCGAGATGAACCGCCTGGGCGAGCAGAAGGGCGAGACCCGCCTGCAGATGACCAACCTTAAGGAGCAGCGCATCAGCCAGGCGGCCGAAGGCCTGCGGCAGATGCAGACTGGTCTCTCTGAGGTGACGCCCAAACTGACCGCCGCGACTCAGACCCTTCAGGCGGCCACCGTGCGCTCACCTGCGGACGGCTACGTGCTCGACCTGACGCAGTTCACGATCGGGGGCGTCGTGGCGCCGGGCGAGCGCCTCCTCAGCGTCGTTCCGGCCGATGCGCCGCTCATCGTGACCGCTCGAATCAGGCCGCAAGACATCGATGTCGTGAAGGCCGGTATGGAGGCCCGCGTTCGCCTGTCGGCCTTCAACGCCCGCCGCACACCGCCGGTGAACGCTACGGTGATCACCGTCTCCGCCGACCAGCTGGTCGACGAGAAGACTGGCGAATCCTACTTCCGCGCTGACCTGAAGATTCCGCCGCAAGAGTTGGCCAAGTTGCCGAAGGGCGACAAGCTCAGCCCTGGCATGCCCGCGGAAGCGATGATCGTGACCGGGAACCGGTCGATCCTTTCCTACATTGTCAGTCCGTTTACGGACACCATTCGGGACGCTTTGCGCGAGGACTGACGGGTTAATAAAAGGTGTGCGCAAAACCCGGCGTGCCGGGCGTTTCCACCCGTTTTTGGTGTTGCGCATCAACCTGGCTTCCGATACGTCTTCCTCGGGCTCGTTTAACCTTCGCTGCAGCTCTGCTGTGTCGAGGGACAGGACCGCTGGGACCGCTCCATTGGGACAATGGTGACCAGGCGTTTCGGGGGTCCATGTGACACAGACTGGAGAGAAGCATGGCTGACTATTTGTTTGAGACGATCACCGCTGAACAGGCTCTGACCTTCAAGGCTGGTGATACGCTGACCTTCCCCGCTGGGGCTTCCGCGGCCAACGTTCAGGTCGCTTTCGTCGCGGCCACCGGCCTGCCGACCCCGGTTCCCGCCCACACGGCGATCACCTTCGGCGACCGGACCGTGAGCTTCGGTGACGGTATCCTCGGTCAAGGCCAATCGGTCGGTCAGATCAATTTTGCTGACGGCTCGATGCTGTACGTGGGCGATCTCGGCCCGAACGCGGTCACTGGCACTGGCAACAGCGACGGCCTCTACGGCAACGCTGGTAACGACACTCTGGTGGGCGGCGTTGGCGCCGACTTCATCCAAGGCAACGCCGGTGCGGACAGTCTGAGCGGCGGCAACGGCGCGGACACCCTCCTTGGCGGCCGTGACAACGACAACATCGACACCGGCAACGGCAACAACTACGCGCACGGCAACCAAGGCGATGACACTATCGTCGGCGGCCAAGGCAACGACACCCTGCTGGGCGGCCAAGGCAACGACGCCATCAACGGTGGCGCTGGCGCTGATTACATCAGCGGCGATCTTGGCGACGACACGATCGAGTCGGGCGCGGGCAACGACACCGTTCTCGGCGGCGACGGCAACGACGTGATCACGAACGCCGGCGGTTCGGATTCGATCGACGGTGGCGCTGGCGATGACAGCATCACTGGCGGCAATGATGGCGATACCATCTTCGGGGGTGAAGGTGACGACACCCTGGAGGCCGGCAACACCGCCAGCTTCCTGCAAGGCAACCAGGGTGATGACGTCATCACCGGTGGCGCTGGCGCAGACACGTTGCTTGGCGGCCAGGGCGACGACGAGATTGAGACGGGTGACACCGGCAGCTACGCCCACGGCAACATGGGCGACGACACCATCGTTGGCGGTAACGGTGCTGACACCCTGCTCGGCGGTCAAGGCAACGACGCCATCACCGGTGGCGACGGCGCTGACTACATCAGCGGCGACCTCGGCAACGATACATTGGTTGGCGGTGAGGGTGCTGACACCCTTCTCGGCGGCAATGGCGCCGATGTAATCGATGGCGGTCTCGGCAACGACTCGATCCACGGCGGCGAGGGCAACGATACCATTTCGCTGACGGTCGGGGTCGCCGACGCCAGTTCCGATTTGGTCTACGGCGGCGCCGGCGACGACCAAATCGACTACTCGGCGAGCAGCGGCCACAACACCGTCTTTGGTGATAACGGCGCCGACACGATCACCGCGGGTTCCGGCGGCGATCTGATCGATGGCGGTGAAGGCAACGACATCATTACCAGCGGGGCCGGCAACGACGTCGTCCACGGCGGCGCGGGTGACGATGAGATCGGCATCAGCGGTGGCGCCGACACGGTCTTCGGTGATGACGGTGCCGACACCATCACTGTCACCGGCGGCACGGGCCACATCATCGACGGCGGCGCTGGCAATGACACGATCGTTGGCGGAACCGGCGCCGAATCGATCAACGGCGGCCTCGGTGACGACGTGATCACGTCGGGTAACGGCGCTGACACTATCTTCGGTGGTGAAGGCAACGACCAGATCACCGGTGGGACCGGCAATAGCTCGCTGATGGGCGATGCCGGCAACGACACCATCACCGGTGGCTCTGGCGCTGAAACTATCGCTGGCGGCGACGGCAATGACGTCATCACTTCGGGCGGCGGCAATGACGTCATCCGCGGTGGCACCGGCGACGACTCGATCAGCGCTGTGGGTAACACCAGCGATGTCGATCTGACCGGCGGGCTCGGCAATGACACGATCGTTGGCGGCGACGGCGACGACACCATCACCGGCAGCGGTGGGGTCGACGTGCTAACCGGCGGCGATGGCGCTGACCGCTTCGTCTTCGCGGCGGGCGATAGCTCTTCGGTCGCGGGTGCGCAGGACATCGTCACCGACTTCGTGACGGGTGAAGATACGTTCGCCCTTGGCGTGACCGGATCGGCCACGAACTTCGTTCTTGCGACCAGCACTGCCAACTACGCGGCGGCGCTCAATGACGCGACGGCCCTGATCTCGGGCGGCGCGCGTGACATCGTCGTGGTCGAAGTGACGGCTGGCGCCGATGCTGGTGTGTATGTCTTCGCTGACAGCGCTGGCTCCAACAGCGTCTCGAATGTGATCAAGCTGACCGGTATCACCGGCTCGGACGTCGCGTTCGACGACTTCGTCGCCTAAGAGAACGGTAGACTTAGTGAGAGGGCCGCTCTTCGGAGCGGCCCTTTTTTTTGCGATCCATGACCAACGCCGCCGTCTACATCCATCCCGACGCCTACAGCACGACCGGGCCTCGCCTGATGGGCCGGCATGCGGCTGGCGAGAGCTTCATGCGTGGCTTTGTTCGTCACGCCGATATCGAGCGGTTCTATTTCTATAATGACTCCTCCGCGCCGCCGCAGCGGGTCGCGCCTTTGATCGATCGTATCGAGGCGCCTACGAAGCCGGTTAACTGGATCCCGATGCGCGGTCTTCGAGGCATCGCTGAGCCGGGATGCCTCTATTACCCGGCGCCTAACCTTCCGATGCTTGCGCGGCAGCGCCAGCCGTTCGGTTCGGGCCTCTACAGCCTTTGTGGGATCACCCATACGACTGCCTCGCTCGGCACGATGGACATCATCGCCGACTTGCTGACCGCGCCGACCGAGTCCTGGGACGGGCTGATCACTACGTCGAGTGCGGTGCGGGCGAGCGTCGAGCGAGAGCTCGAGGTTACGCGATCCGAACTGGCGGCACGGCTGGGCGCGACGCGGTTCCCGCAGCCGCAGCTCGCCACCATTCCGCTCGGCGTGAATGTGGAGGACTTCGAGCGGTCGGACGAGCATCGGGCGGCGTGGCGTGAGCGACTCGACATACCTGCCGATGCGATCGTCGTGCTGTATGTCGGCCGGCTGCACATGGCGGCGAAGATGAACCCCGCCGCCATGGCCATGGCGTTGGAGGAGACTGCCCAGCGGACCGGCAAACAGATCTATTGGGTGGTGTCGGGTTGGGGCTCGAGCGACGCCTATACCGAGACCCACCATGCCTGGACGCAGGCGCTGTGCCCCTCGGTTCACTATCGCACGGTGGACGGCCGGCCGGCGGACACGCGCTTTTCGATTTGGTCGGTCGCCGACCTCTTCATCTCGTTCTCCCTCAACGTCCAGGAGACGTTCGGCCTGACGCCCGTCGAGGCGATGGCCGCCGGGCTACCCGCGGTCGTCAGCGACTGGGACGGCTATAAGGACACCGTTCGCCACGGGCTGGACGGCTACCGCGTCCGCACCTACGCCCCGCGCCCCGGCGTTGGCGGCGACCTAGCCTACCAGCACGCCAATGGCTGGCTGCAGTACGAGCTCTACCTGGTCTCGGCCGCGCAGATGACGGCGGTGGACCTGACGGACGCCGTAGAAGCGCTGGTTGCGCTGGTCGAGAATCCCGACCTTCGTAGGCGGATGGGCGAGGCGGCTCAGACCCAGGCCCGCGCGGTGTTCGACTGGTCGAACATCATCCCGCAATACCAGGCGTTCTGGGGCGAACTGGCCGCGCGCCGCGCCGCAGGGGTCGCCGCCGGCGAGAATCGAAGCGGTGTGAACCCCCGCCGCCTCGACCCCTTCGACCTGTTTGAGGCCTATCCGAGCGAAGTCGTGACGGGCTGGACCCTGGTGTCGGCGACGCCTGGGATGACCTGGGACCTGGCGCAGGCGCGTCTGTCTGGGGGCCTCGCCACTATCGGCAATTGGCCGCGGCCCAATCTTCAGGAAATGCAGGCGGCGTTCGAATTCTTGCGTGCTCAGGAGGGGCCCGCCAAGGTCGCCGACGTCCTGGCGCTCTTCCCCGCCGGTCGCCGTTCGTTCATCGAGCGCGGTCTGCCGTGGCTGGCAAAGTTCGGGGTGCTGCGGATCGAGGGCCGGCCGCTCGTGGAAGGCGTCTGAAAACGGAAAAGGTGACGAAGCTGGAGCTTCGCCACCTCCGAAGTGACACAGCCGCGGAGAGCGCGGCTCGCAGACGATAGTAGCCGAGTGGGTATTTTGCTCAAGCTTGGAAGCTGATGCCCGTCAGGTCGTGAAGTCGCGCCAGATCCCCAGCATAGAGCTCGCGCAGGAACTCGGCGTCCTCGATCGGCACGTTCCCGCGATCCTCACCGACATGTACGTCACGATGGGTCACTATCGGCGCCTTTAGCCCGAGAAACCCACAAACCTGATCAAGCGTCGCCTGGGGCTCGCGGCGAAGATCGTCGGCGAGAAGGATCAGCACCTGGTCGCGCGGGAAGATTCGGAACAACCGATCGATCTGCTCGCCATAGAAGCCGCGCTCGACATAGGAGAATTCGCGGTGGACGCCCCAGGGCACGCTGTCGAACAGTCGGGCGCGACCCTGGCGGACGCACCAGGAGAAGGGGTGGGTCTCGACGCCCCGGGACGTCTCCATCCGCCAATGCGACCAAGCGCGCTCAACAGGGTCGCGCAGCATCACCACCAGCCGCATGCCAGGATTGTAGGCGGCCATGCGCTCTAGCGCCCGCGGCCAGTAGATATAGATCGGAGTGGCCTCGCCCTTCAGTCCAGGCGCCGCCCAGTCGAACTGGGCATGATAGGCGCCGTGGTCGGGATTGCCCCAGTCCTGCGTCTCGTCGTCGAAGTAGTGGACCTCCTTCACCTTCGAGAGATTGCAGCCGTCGCAGTCGCCCAGGTAGTCGAACAGCGCCGTGGTGCCGGCCTTCTGCGCGCCGGCGATCACGAAATCCACAAGAGGCTTGGCCAAGAACAGCTCCGCAAAGGGCAGATGGATCGGCGGGCTCTCGACAGGGAGAGACGACGCGCTCGACACGCGATAAAAGGCCGAACCTTGCCTTCATAGCTGTCTTGCCGACTCAGCGAAACGGGCGGGCGAGCTGCGAAACTAGAACGAGGGGCGTGTCCTTGATCAATCTGAACCGGCCGATCGCACGCCTTGCGGTCGCGCGACTCCTGGCCGCCTAATCATGAAGGTCGTTCTGCTCGCCGGCGGGCTCGGCACGCGCATCTCCGAAGAGAGCCATCTTCGCCCGAAACCGATGATCGAGATCGGCGGCCGCCCGATCCTCTGGCACATCATGAAGCTGTATTCGCACTACGGCTTCAACGACTTCATCGTGTGCCTGGGATACAAGGGCTACGTGGTGAAGGAGTATTTCGCCAACTACGTCCTGCACAACGCCGACCTGACCGTCGACCTGGCCAAGGGCGGCATCGAGTATCACGCCACCAACCACGAGCCCTGGCGCGTGACTCTGGTGGACACCGGCGCCGAGACGATGACCGGCGGGCGCCTGAAACGCGTCGCGCCCTATCTCAACGCCGGCGAGCCATTCTTCCTCACCTATGGGGACGGCGTGGCCGATATCGACATCGGGGCGCTGCTGGAGTTTCACAAGGTGCACGGCCGTCAGGCGACGGTCAGCGCGGTTTCGCCCCCCGGTCGTTTCGGCGCCCTGGATATCGTCGATGGCGCGGTCCAGCGCTTCATCGAAAAGCCGCCGGGCGACAACGGTCTGATCAATGGCGGCTTCTTCGTCCTGCAACCCGAGGTGATTTCCCGCATCGCCGGAGACGCCACGGTCTTCGAGGCCGAGCCCCTCGAGAGCCTTGCCAACGACGGGGAGCTGATGGCCCGCCCGCACGGAGGATTCTGGGCGGCCATGGACACCCTGCGCGACAAGAATACGCTGGAGGCGCTGTGGGCCTCGGGTAAGGCGCCGTGGCGGTTGTGGGAATGAGCAGGCCAAACCCAGCGTTCTGGTCAGGCAAGCGGGTCCTTCTTACCGGCCACACGGGCTTCAAGGGCTCGTGGGCCGCGACGTGGCTGAGCGCGATGGGCGCTGAGGTCACGGGCCTCGCCCTCGCGCCGGACCAGACGCCATCGCTGTTCGAACAGGCCGAGCTGAGCGACCTGGTCGATTCGCACCTGATCGACCTGCGCAACCAGCCCGCCGTGGAGGCGATGCTGCACGGGCGGACCTTCGATCTCGTGCTGCACATGGCCGCGCAGCCGATCGTCCGGGCGTCCGTCGAGGACCCTATCGGAACCTTCGCCAGCAACATCATGGGCACGGCCCACCTGCTGCAGGCGCTGCGCACACAGCCCGAGTTGGCCGCGGTTCTGGTGATCACCTCGGACAAGGTCTACGCCAACGACGAGCAGGGCCGCGCCTTCCAGGAAGGTGACAGCCTGGGCGGCAAGGATCCTTACTCGGCCTCGAAAGCGGCGGCCGAGATCATCACCCAGAGTTTCGCGCGCAGCTATTTCGAGCAGGCCGGCGTACCCGTCGCCAGCGCCCGGGGTGGTAACGTGATCGGCGGTGGCGACTATTCGCGTGACCGCCTGGTGGCTGACATCGTCCGCGCCGCCTGGTCGCAGGAGCAGACCGTGCTGCGGCATCCCGAAGCGACCCGGCCGTGGCAGCACGTGCTCGATTGCGTCGCAGGCTATCTCGTCTTCCTCGAGCGTCTCGCGCTCGATCGCGCCGCCCCGCGCGCGCTCAACTTCGGGCCTCGTCCCGGCGGGCCCGAGGTGACGGTCGGCGAACTGGCGACCCGTGCGACGTCGGCGCTCGGCGCCCAGCCCTGGCGGCATGAGCCTGACCCCCATTCCATCGAAGCCAAGTCCCTGGGCATCGACGCCAGCCTCGCCAAGCGGGTGCTCGGGTTCGAAAGCCGGCTCGATGCGCCGGCTGCGGTCGATTGGACCATGGACTGGTACCGTCGCCAGGCCGAGGGTGAGCAAGCGCTGACCCTCATCCGCGACCAGATCTTCCGATACGAAAGCCTTTGATGACTGCTCCCGCCTGCCGCTTCTGCCGTGCGCCGCTCACCCAGACCTTCCTAGACCTGGGCAAGCAGCCGCTCGCCAACTCCTATCTGACCAAGGCCGAACTGGAGTCGGGCAAGGAAGGCTTCTACCCGCTGCACACGCGCGTCTGCGGGCAGTGCTTCCTGGTCCAGGCCGACGACCCCGTCGCAGCCGACGCGATCTTCGATGGGGGGTACGCCTATTTCTCGGCCTATTCGGCCAGCTGGGTCGCCCACGCCAAGCGGTATGCCGAGGCGATGGCGGCGCGCTTTGCCTTGAACGCCGACTCCCTGGTCGTGGAGGTCGCCTCCAACGACGGCTATCTGCTTCAGCACTTCAAGACGATGGGCGTTCCGGTGCTGGGGATCGAGCCGACGGCCAACACGGCCGAGGTCGCGGTCAGCGAGCGCGGCGTGCCGACGGAGGTCATGTTCTTCAACGACGCCAGCGGCCGCGCCCTGCAGGCGCGGGGCGTCGCCGCCGACCTGATGGCGGCGAACAATGTGTTGGCCCACGTTCCCGACATCGGTGACTTCGTGGCCGGCTTCCGCCACGTGCTGAAGCCGGACGGCGTGCTGACCTTCGAATTCCCGCATCTGCTGAACCTGATCGAGAAGGTCCAGTTCGATACGATCTATCACGAGCACTATTCCTATCTGTCGCTGCTGGCGGTGGAGAAGGTGCTGCGCGCCAACGGCCTGCGCCCCTTCGACGTGGAACTGCTGCCGACCCATGGAGGGTCGCTGCGCCTATTCTGCGCCCACGATGGCGCCGCTCACCAGGAGACCCAGGCCCTGCGGGACCTGCGGGTGCGCGAGGCCGCGGCCGATCTGGATAAGCCGAAGGGTTATGAAGGCTTCGCCGCGCGGGTCGAAGAGGTGCGGCGCGGCTTCCTCGCCTTCCTCGCCAAGGCTCGTCAGGAGGGCAAGCGCGTCGCCGCCTATGGCGCGGCCGCCAAGGGCAACACCTTCCTCAACTATGCCGGCGTGACGCCCGAGGACATCGTGGCTGTGTTCGACGCCAATCCGCACAAGCAGGATCGCTACCTGCCCGGCACCCATATCCCGATCCATGCGCCCGAGCGGATCGCGGACTTCAAGCCGGACTATGTGATCATCCTTCCCTGGAACTTGAAGGACGAGATCATGGAGCAACTGGCCTACATCAAGGCCTGGGGCGGCCAGTTCGTGACGGCCGCGCCGGACACCGAGATCGTCGGGTGAGGTTTAACCCCACCAAGATCGACGGGGTGGTGATCGTCGACTGGGAGGCGGCGGTCGACGAGCGCGGCGCCTTTGCACGGCTGCACTGCCCGCAAGAGTTCGCCGCTGCCGGTCACCCGTTCGACCCGGCGCAGACCAGCCTGTCGCGAAACGACCGCGCCGGCACGTTGCGGGGCATGCATTACCAGGCCGCTCCGCGGGAGGAAGCCAAGCTGGTCCGCGTCACTCGAGGGCGGATCTTCGACGTGGCCATCGACTTGCGGCCAAGCAGTCCGACCTTCCGCCAATGGACCGGGACGGAGCTCTCTGCGGAGAACGGCCGGGCCCTGCTGGTCGGCGAAGGCATGGCCCACGGCTTCGTCACCCTGGAGGACGACACCGACGTCCTCTATCAGATCAGCCGCGCCTTCGAGCCCGGCTACGGACTGGGGGTTCGCTGGGACGACCCGGCCTTTGCGATCGAGTGGCCGGTGAGGCCGACGGTCATGTCGGAGCGGGACGCCAGCTATCCGGACTTCGCTTAAGCCGATGGCGCGGGTGCTGCTCACGGGCGGGAGCTCGTTCACCGGTCTCTGGATCGCCCGCGCGCTCAACGAGGCTGGCCACGAGATCGTGGCGCCGATCACGCGGGCGAGCGCCGACTACGAGGGCCTGAGGGCCGAAAGGATCGCGCAGCTTTCGCAGGTCGCGACCGTCATAGGTGAAGCGCCAGTGGCTTCGTCGCGATTCCGAAGCCTCTTGGCCGAAGGCTTCGACCTGCTGGCCCACCACGCCGCTGACATTCCGAACTATCGATCGTCCGACTACGAGGTGGCCGCAGGCCTCAGCCGCAATGTGGAGGGGGTGCGCGAGGCCTTGGCAGTCCACGCCGGCGCGGGGGGCCGGGCGGTCATCGCCACGGGGACGGCCTTCGAAGCCGGGGAGGGCGGCGGCGATCAAGCGGACCTGGCAGTGAGCCCCTACGGGCTTTCGAAATACCTCACCAACGAGACCATCCGGCATTTCGCGCG
>JAEXKM010000422.1 GCA_023445705.1 Pseudomonadota bacterium | reverse complement strand
CTCGGCTCCACCATCGACGACGCCGCCGGCGAGGCCTTCGACAAGATCGCCAAGAGCATGGGCCTTCCCTATCCCGGCGGCCCGGCCCTGGAGAAACTCGCCGAGGGCGGCGATCCGACCGCCTACGACCTGCCGCGCGCCCTGCTGGGCCGCAAGGGCTTCGACTTCTCGTTCTCCGGCCTGAAGACGGCCGCCGCCCGCTTCGCCGCGACCGTCACCACCGACGAGGAGCGCCGCAACCTGGCCGCCGCCGTCCAGGCCGCCATCGCCCGGCAACTCTCCGAGCGGACCGACAAGGCCATGGCCGCCTACGCCGAGGAGCGCCCCGGCCAAGCCCTGCGCTTCGTGGTGGCCGGCGGGGTCGCGGCCAACAAGGCCGTGCGCGCCAAGCTCCAGGAAACCGCCCAGCGGCACGGTTTCTCGTTCGACGCGCCGCCGCTGGCCTACTGCACCGACAATGCGGCCATGATCGCCCTGGCCGGAGCCGAGCGCCTGGCGCTGGGCATCTCCGATCCTTTGGACGCGCCGGCCCGGCCGCGCTGGCCGCTGGACCCGGAGGCGGCCGCCTCCAACCCCACCCACGCATTCGGCCGCAAGGGAGCCAAGGCATGAAGACCGCAGGCGTCATCGGCGGCGGAGCCTGGGGCACCGCCCTGGCCCTGGTCTGCGCACGCGCAGGCCTCCAAACCACCCTCTGGGCCCGCGAGCCGGAGGTGGTCGCGTCCATCAACGAGACCCGCGAGAACAAGACCTTCCTGCCGAGCGTCGTCTTCGACGCCCCGGTCCGCGCCACCGGCGACCTCGCCGAACTCGGCGCGGCCGACATGGTGCTGAACGTCACCCCGGCCCAGCACTTCCGCGCCAGCCTGGAGGCCTTCCGTCGCCACGCCCGCGCCGGCGTGCCGATGGTGCTGTGCTCGAAGGGCGTCGAGCAGGGGTCGCTCAACCTGATGACCGAGGTGCTGGACCAAGCCCTGCCCCAGGCTTCGCCCGCCGTGCTCTCCGGCCCCAGCTTCGCCATCGACGTCGCCCGCGGCCTGCCGACCGCCGTCACCCTGGCCTGCCCGGACGAGGACCTGGGCTTTCGGATCGGCGCGGCGCTCAGCCTGCCCACCTTCCGGCCCTACCTCGCCACCGACATGATCGGGGCCGAGATCGGCGGCTCGGTGAAGAACGTCCTGGCCATCGCCTGCGGCATTTCCGAGGGCCGCGGCCTGGGCCGCAGCGCCCACGCGGCCCTGATCACCCGCGGCTTCGCCGAGATGACGCGCATGGCGGTCGCACTGGGCGGCGAGGCCGAGACCGTCGCCGGCCTTTGCGGCCTCGGCGACCTGGTTCTCACCTGCTCCAGCCCGCAGTCGCGCAACATGAGCGTCGGCCTCGCCCTAGGCGGCGGCCAGACCCTGCAGGAAGCCCTCGCCGGAAAGGTCTCGGTCGCCGAGGGCGTCGCCTCCGCCCCCGCGGTCGTCGCCCTGGCCCGCAAGATCGGCGTCGAGGCCCCGATCTGCGAGGCGGTCGCCGCCATCCTCGCCGGGGAAGCCCAGGTGGACGAAGCCATCGCAGGCCTCCTGTCCCGCCCCATCAAGTCCGAACGTTAAGCTGGAGTCCGCCCCTTGCCTCTCTTCGTCCTGCACTGCGTCGACAAGCCCAATGCGCTGGAGCTGCGCCTGGCCACCCGTGAGGCCCACCTCGCCTATGTCGGCGCCCGCAAGGACAAGCTGAAGCTGGGCGGCCCGATGCTGGACGCTAAGGGCGACATGGCCGGCTCCATGCTGATCCTCGAGGTCGCCGACCTCGCCGAGGCCCAGGCCTTCGCCGCCGGCGACCCCTACAACCAGGCCGGTCTGTTCGAGCGGGTCGACATCCACGCCTACAAGGCGACCCTCGGCGGCTTCGCTTGACGCGCGACGGCCCGGACAACCCGGCGCGGCCGGGACCGGGCGTGACGCTCTGCGCCCTCGCCGAGCTGGCCGATCCCGGCTCGAAAGGCTTTCGGTTCCGGCAGGACGGCAAGATGTTCGCCGGCTTCGTCGTCCAGATCGGGGGCGAGATCCGCGGCTACGTGGATTCCTGCCCCCACGCCGGCTGGCCGCTGGCCGCGTGGGACGACCGCTACCTGACCCGCGAGGGCGACCTGATCCTCTGCGGCGGCCATGCGGCGCTGTTCCGGCCCGACGATGGGCTGTGCGTCGCCGGCCCCTGCGCCGACCAGCGCCTGACGCCCTGGCCGGTGGCCGTGATCGATGGGCAGGTCGTCACCGCTTGATCATCAGCCCCGCGCGGGAAACGCCTCGGCCGAGAACGCCGCCACGTCGTCAAGCAGGCCTTCCGCCGCCAGCTTCACCAGCTCACCGCCTTTCTCTGGGGTCGCCTGGGCCGGATCCGACCCCATGCGGCCGTCGGCATAGCGGGCGCGGAAGTCCACCGCCTCGCGGATCGGTCCGGTCGGAGCGATCTGGGGCGCATAGTTCGCCGCCTTGATGGCGTCCGGATAGGCCCACTGGGTGACCGCGATCTCCGAAGGCGTCGCATGGCTGCCGTGGCCGGTCGGGAATTGGCGGTTGGCCAGGGCGTTGACCCCTCGCAGATCCCACCAGTTCTTCAGCTTCAGCGCAAAGCCACGCTCGCGACCGGCGAAGCTGGCCTCGGCGTAGAGTTCGGAGAAAGCCGCCTCGATGGTGGCGACGTTCCCGCCGTGGCCGTTCAGGAAATAGATCTTCTCGAACCCGTGCCCGGCCAGCGAGCGGCACCAGTCGCCGATCGCGGCCATGAAGGTCGAGGGTCTCAGCGAGATGGTGCCCGGAAAGCCCAGGTGATGCTGGGCCATACCGATGTTGAAGGTCGGAGCGACCAGGATGTCGGCGCCCTTCTGGGCCTCGTGCGCGATGATCTCCGGGCACAGCCAGTCAGTGCCCAGCAGCCCCGTCGGCCCGTGCTGCTCGTTGGAGCCGACCGGCACGATCACGGTCTTGGAACGCTGGAGGAAGGCTTCGACCTCCTGCCAGGTCGAAAGATGAAGCAGCATATCGAAATCCTACTGGGAGGGCGGCGCGTAGGCCTTGCCGGGCGATACTAGCCCCCGCCGCAGGCCACGGCCTACTCGAAGTCGTCGTCCAGGCCTGCGTCCTCTGGTCCAGGCTCGTAGACGAGCAGGTCCCCCGGCTGACAATCCAGTTCGCGGCAGAGGGCCGATAGCGTGGTGAAGCGCACCGCCCGGGCCTTGCCCGTCTTCAGGATCGAGAGGTTGGCGATGGTCACACCCACCCGGTCGGCCAGTTCGGTCAGCGACATGCGGCGCTCCAGCAGCACCCGGTCGAGGTTCACGCGGATCGGCATGGCTAGATCGTCAGCTCCGCTTCGCGGCGAAGGCGCGCGCCTTCGCGGAACACCTCGGCCAGGACGAAGACCACCAGCACCGAGAACCAGGCCGTCGGACTGAACTCCGGCCGGGTGATGTCGGCCCCCGGCAGCGCCCAGACACCGATGGCGTAGAGGACGTACCGGCCGATCTCCAGACCCGCCAGGACCAGACCGATCACCCGCAGCCGGCGGACGTTCTCCGGGTGAAAGGGGTCGCCCGCCGTCAGCGTGCCGAAGATCCGCCGCAACCGCTCGACGATCACCAGCACGCCGGCGAGATAGAGCCCCGCCGCCGCTAGGCCGCCCAGCAACACCGGCCCGCCGGCCTCGATCTCGGTCGCGCCGGTTCGGATCGAGATGTTGTCCAGCAGCTCCGGATTGAAGCTGAACAGGATCGCCGCCAGCATCATCAGGGCCACCGCGCCCAGGCCGATCCACAGGGCGAAGAACACCACGTCGAGAATGATCTTCAGGAAGCTCGAAACCGAGCCTGGCCCTAGGGCGCGCATCGCGGGTCTCCGCATCAGTCACGCTCAGACTAGGCGATGTAATATCGAAAAACGATATTAAACTTTTGAAATGCGCCGCCCCGCCGGTGGGGGTAGTTTCCGCCGCTCATCCATCCCCGTCCCTGAGGAACCATGGCCCTGAAGCTGGAGCCCGGCGCGAAGCTGGTGGTCGCCACCCACAACCCCGGCAAGGCCCGCGAGATCGCCGCCATACTCGACAATCGCTTCGAGCTGGTGACCGCCGGCGAACTGGGCCTGGCCGAGCCCGACGAGACCGAAAGCACCTTCGCCGGCAACGCCATGCTGAAGGCGCGGGCCGCCGCCCAGGCCAGCGGCCTGGTGGCGCTCGCCGACGATTCCGGTCTGTCGGTCACCGCCCTCGACGGCGCGCCCGGCATCTATTCGGCTCGCTGGGGCGGTCCCGAGAAGGACTTCGTCGGGGCGATGAAGAAGGTCGAGCAACGACTGGAAGAGGTCGGGGCCGAGGACTTCTCCGCCTGGTTCACCTGCGCCCTGGCCGTCGCCTGGCCGGACGGGCCGGCGGTGGTGGTCGAAGGCCGCGTCGACGGAACCCTCGTCTTCCCCGGCCGCGGCGATCGCGGCCATGGTTATGACCCCATCTTCCAGGCCCTGGGCGAAGAGATCTCGTTCGGCGAGATGGACCCGGCGCGCAAGGACGAAATCAGCCACCGCGCCCGCGCCTTCGCCAAGCTCAAGGCCGCCCTGCTTTGACGGCCGCTCTCGGGGTCTACATCCACTGGCCCTACTGCGCGAAAATCTGCCCCTATTGCGACTTCAACGTCTATCGCGACCGCGGCCAGACGGACGAGCAGGCGGCCCTGGCTCGCGCCATCGCCGCCGACCTCACCGCCCAGCGCGCCCTGACCGGCGAGCGTGAGCTGGTCTCGATCTTCTTCGGCGGCGGCACGCCTTCGCTGATGGATCCGGCCCACGCCGGCGAACTCGTCGCCCTCGCCCGCAGCCTCTGGACCCCGGCCGACGAGGTCGAGGTGACGCTGGAGGCCAATCCCACCGACGCCGAGGCCACCCGCTTCGCGGCCTTCGCCGACGCGGGCGTCAACCGCCTGTCCCTCGGTCTCCAGGCGCTGGACGACGAGGCCCTGCGCCTGCTCGGCCGCAACCACGACGCGGCCGAGGCCCGCGCCGCCGCAGCCGAGGCCGCCGCCCGCTTTCCCCGGCTCTCCATCGACATGATCTACGCCCGGCCCGGCCAGACCCCGGCCGCCTGGCGCGCGGAGTTGACAGAGGCCATCGATCTCGGCGCCGAACACGTCTCGCCCTACCAGCTCACCATCGAGCACGGCACCGCCTTCGACCGCGCGGTGCGCCGCGGCCGCCTTGTCCCGCCGGGCGACGACGCCGCGGCCGAACTGTTCGACGCCACCCAGCAGACCCTCGAAGCGGCCGGCTTCGTGGCCTACGAGGTATCCAACCACGCCCGCGGCCCGGCCGCCCGCTCACGCCACAATCTCGTCTACTGGACCGGGTTGGACTATGTGGGCGTCGGCCCCGGCGCCCATGGCCGCCTGACCCTGCAAGGCGCGCGCACCGCCACCCAAGCCTTGGCCAGGCCTGCCGACTACATCGCCCAGGTCGAGGCCGCCGGAACCGGCTTTTCCGGCGCCGAGACCCTGACGCCGCTCGAGGCCGCCGAGGAGCGGCTGCTGGCTGGACTGCGCATCGGCGAGGGCGTCGCCTTCGCCGAGGTGGCGCCGCTGGGCCTGCATCCTGGCCACGCGACGGTCCGCGACCTCGTCGCGGCGGGCCTGATCGCCGAGGATCCGCGCCGCCTGCGCGCCACGCCTCAGGGCCGCCTGCTGCTCGACCACGTCACCTCCAGGCTTGCGACCTGAGCGATTAGCGGCCAAGCCTTGCGCCATGTCGCGTCATCCGCCGCCCCCGGCCCTTTCCGATGTCCCGCTCGAACCCGGGCTCTATGTGGTCGCCACCCCCATCGGCAATCTGCGCGACATCACCCTGCGCGCGCTTGACGTGCTGGCCGGCGCCGACCTGGTGCTCGCCGAGGACACCCGCGTCGCCGCCAAGCTGCTCTCCGCCTATGGCCTCTCCAAGAAGGTCGAGCGGTATGACGAGCATTCAGCCGAGCGCAGCGGTCCCAGGGCGCTGGCTCTGCTGGCCGAGGGCGGCCGCATCGCCCTGGTCTCCGACGCCGGCACGCCCCTGGTCTCCGACCCCGGCTTCCGCCTGGTGCGCGAGGCCGTGGCCCAGGGCTCGGCGGTCCATCCCATTCCCGGCGCCTCGGCCCTGCTGGCGGGCCTGTCGGTGGCGGGCCTGCCGACCGACCGCTTCCTCTTCGCCGGCTTCCCGCCGCCCAAGAGCGCCGGCCGTCGTGCGTTCTTCGAGGAGCTGGCCGGCATCCGCGCGACCCTGGTCTTCTTCGAGGGCGGTTCGCGCCTGGCCTCCAGCCTCGCCGACATGGCCGCGGTCTTCGGCCCGCGCGAAGCCGCAGTCGCCCGCGAACTCACCAAGCTCTACGAGACCGTAACCCGCGGCCCCCTGGACCAACTGGCCGCCGACCCGGCCATGGATTTCCCCAAGGGCGAACTGGTCATACTGGTAGGACCGGGGCGCGAGGAGGCGGCGACCGCCGCCGACGCCGACGTCGCCCTCAAGGACGCCCTCACCCGCCTCAAGCCCGCCGATGCGGCCGCCGAGGTGGCCAAGGCCCTGGGCCTTCCCCGCCGCGACCTCTACCGCCGCGCCATGGAGCTCAAGCAGAAGTGAGCGGCGCCCGCCAGGCGCGGGGCGCAGCCGCCCGGCTGTCAGGCCGGCGCGCCGAGGTCCTGGCCGCCGCCTGGCTGATGCTCAAGGGCTACCGCATCCTCGGCTTTCGGTTGCGCACCCCGCAGGGCGAGATCGACCTCCTGGCCCAGCGCGGCCAGGTGCTGGCCGTGGTCGAGGTCAAGCGCCGCACGACCCTGGAGGCGGCCCTCGAAACCGTGACTCATATGCAACGCGACCGCCTTCGCAGGGCGGGGCGCTCAATCGCCGCACGTCGGCCCAGCTTGCAAAACCTATCCGTTCGCCTCGATTTGATAGCCCTCGCGCCAGGAAAACTGCCAATACACAGCCCTGACGCCTGGAAGGGCGGATAAACTAAGGCCTCATGACCCAAGACGAAGCGGAAAGCGTACTGCGCGAAGCCGGGAACGCCGGCGACGAGGACTTCCCTTTGCTGGAAGCCGCGATCGCCTGCGCGGTGCACGAGGACGCCTCACGCAACGCCCAACTCGCCCGCGACCTCGCCAAGGCCGGAGTCGAGCGGCTGTCCGAACGCCTGCGACGCGAGAGCCCCGAGGAGGCCCTGGCCGAGACGATGGCCGGCGATCTCGGCCTGACCGGCGACCTCTTCACCTACGAGCACCCCGACAACGCCTGCGTGGTCGCCGTCGCGGAGCGGCGGCGCGGCCTGCCGGTGGCGCTCGGCGTCTACTACCTGCACGTGGCGCGCAAGTGCGGCCTGACCGTCCAGGGGGTCGACTTTCCGGGCCACTTCCTGCTGCGCATCGAGACCCCCGAAGGGCCGCTGGCCCTGGATCCGTTCAGCGAAGGCCGCGTGGTCCTGCCCTCCGAGCTGACCCGCCGCGCCCTGCACGCGGGCCTGACCCCCAACGTCGCCGACCGCCTCGACCGGCTGATGGCGCCGGCCGCCGACCGCGACGTCCTGATCCGGCTGCAGAACAACGTCTTCGCCCGCGCCGCCAACGCCCGCGACTACGGACAGGCCGAGCGCGCCGCCCTGCGCCGGGCCCTGCTCGATCCCCTCGACCACCGCCCCTGGCTGGACGTGGCCGCCGCCCGTGAAGGCCAAGGCGCCCTGGCCGGCGCCCTGCAGGCCCTCGCCACCGCCAGCGGTCTCGACGGCGGCGCGGCGTTGGCCGCCCGGGCGCAGCGCGAACGGGTCCGCCTGCAACTCAACTGACCTGACTCGCCCAAGCCCGCTGGCGCCTCGCCTCCGGTCGGACTATCTGAGACGCCTTGGCTGTTGAGGAGCGTACGCCCATGCCGTTGAAGGTCGCCGTCCAGATGGACCCCCTCGAGGCCATCAAGATCGAAGGCGATACGACCTTCCTGATGATGCTGACGGCCCAGGCCCGCGGCCACTCGCTGTTCGTCTACACCCCCGACCGGCTGCTGCTGGAAGAAGGCAGGGTGTTCGCGCGCGGCCGGCCCGTCACCGTCAAGGACGCCAAGGGCGACCATGCCGCGTTCGGCGACTGGGAGCTTGTCGACCTGTCGGACTTCGACGTCGTCCTGCTGCGCCAGGACCCGCCCTTCGACATGGCCTACATCACCTCCACCCATTTCCTGGACGTGATCCATCCCAAGACCCTGGTGGTGAACAATCCGAGCGAGGTGCGCAACGCCCCCGAGAAGCTGTTCGTGACCGGCTTCCCCGGCGTCCAGCCCCCGACCCTGATCACCTCGGACGTGGAGGCGATCTACGACTTCCGCGCCCGGCACGGCGACATCGTGCTCAAGCCGCTCTACGGCGGCGGCGGCTCCGGCGTCGCACGCCTGCTGGCCGACGACCCCAATCTCGACGCCCTGCTCGACCTGCACCGGATGATCGGCCGCGAGCCGGTCATCGCCCAGAAGTTCATCCCCGCGGTCTCCAAGGGCGACAAGCGCATCCTGCTGGTGGACGGCGAGCCGGTCGGCGCCATCAACCGCGTGCCCAATGCCGGCCAGATCCGCTCCAACCTCGCCGTCGGCGGCCGCGCCGAAGCCGTGGACCTGACCGCGCGCGACCGCGAGCTCTGCGCCATCATCGGCCCTGAAC
>JAEXKM010000157.1 GCA_023445705.1 Pseudomonadota bacterium | reverse complement strand
CTCATAGACAACGCCCAGGCCCCAGGTTTCCGACTCTTCCGGCTTCAACTCGGCGTTGCCGGACCGCTGCTCGGCGGTGTTCGGACGCACACAGGCCTGCAGGTTCGCCAGACGGCCGGCGCGGACGTCGGCTTCACAGCGGTACCAGTCGGCGCGGCTATTGGAACGGGTGACCAGGGTCGCGTTGACCTGCTCGAGGTTCGGAGCCTTGAAGCCCTGAGCCCACGAACCGCGGATGCGGAAGCCGTCGATCAGGTCCCAGGCCAGGGCCACCTTCGGCTTGGCCACGTCGCCGACGTCGCTGAAGTTTTCGTAACGGCCGGCGAGCTGGGCTTCGAAGTTGTAGACTAGCGGGATGTCCATCTCCGGCGACACCACCGGAATGGCGAATTCCAGATAGGCCGAGGTGACGTTGCGCGAACCCTTGGTGTCCGGAGACGGGCTCGTGCCCACCAGGTCATTGGCGTAGGTCACGCCCGTCAGCGCGTTGGTGAAGGTGATGGTGCCGTCCAGGCGGGCGTCACGGTCATCCTTCTGGGTTTCGCGGCGATGCTCGAGGCCAGCCGCGAAGCCGACGTCGCCGCCCGGCAGCGTGAACAGGTCGACCTTCGAGATCTTGAAGTCGGCCATGGCGAGCGAGCTGGTGCTCTTGCGGGTCGTCTTCACGCGGATCGCGTCGATAGCGGCCTGCGAGCTGGGCGCGTTGTCGCCGATGCTCGGGTTGTCCAGGCTGCCGCCGTTGAAGGGGTTGTAGGCGTCGGGCGTCGACAGGGCCATCTGCCGCTGCAGCGCCGTGGCGCTGATGCCGTCCGAGACGTCTTCGACTTCAGCCTTCGAATAGAGCAGCGCGCCTTCCCACTTGAAGCCGAACTTCTGGCCGCGGAGACCGGCCAGGAAGCGCCATTGGCTGTTCTCGACGTCAACGTGGTTCGGGCCCACATCGACGAAGTTGTAGGCGGCCATGGTCGAGCCGACGCCGGCGGCGCCGATGTCGAGGCCCGGCAGGCGATGGGCGTTCGCCTGGCCGTTGATCGTCGTCGGGCCGAAGGGGTTGTAGTAGTTGGTTGCGGCGATCGCGATCGGCAGCGACGCGAGGTTCGTCGTCGAGGTTTGCACGGCGTGGCTGGTCGCCGTGTAGTAGCCGAGCTCGCCGAAGGCGGTCATGTCGTCGGTGAGATCGTACTTGCCGGTGAAGTAGAGGTTGATCCGCTCCACTTCCGGCATGACCGACGGGTTGAAGGTTCCTGAGGTGTCGAAGCGCAGGTTGCGGTCGGCGCCGGTCGTGCCGGTGGCCGCAGCGCCCGAAGCCAGGCAGGTGCCGTTACCGAGCTGCGGGCCGCAGGCGGTGTTGAAGGACGGCTGGATGTGATAGGCGCCGGCCGATGAGGTCAGCAGGGTTCCGTTCTGGCGAACCGCCTGCTGGGCGGTCACGCTGGCCCACGGCGTCGCGGTGACCCGGTCGTCCAGGGTGGTGTTGTTGGCGTACGAGGTGCCCGCGAACAGCGGCGTCTTGTTTTCCGACGAGGTGAAGTCCTGGTCCCAGGCCTTCAGCGCCGAGCGGTTGGTGTAGTTGGCGAAGACGCTGATGTTGCCGCGGCCTTCGTGGAAGTTCTTGCCAGCCTGCAGGCTGAGCTGGCCTTCGCGGAGGTTGGTGCCCTCGGCGGCGCCGTACTGAGCCTCGACCGTCAGGCCTTCGTAGTCGTCTTGCAGGACGGTGTTCACGACGCCGGCCACGGCGTCCGAGCCGTAGAGGGCGGCCGCGCCGTCACGCAGCACTTCCAGGCGCTTCAGCCCGTTCACCGGGATAGCGTTGGTGTTGTAGGTCAGGACCGGGACGAGGTTCTCGTCGGCGCGGCTGGTCGGGTGGGCCACCACCCGGCGGCCGTTCAGCAGCACCAGGGTGTTGCCGACGCCCAGGTTGCGCAGGTTGACCGAGCCAACGTCCCCGCGGGCGCTGTTGCTGGAGTTCGGCAGGTAGCTCGAGTTGAAGCTCACATCGCCCATCTGCGGGATGGAGCGGAAGAGGTCGTCGCCCGAGGTGGCCGCGACGCTGCTCAGTTGGGCCTGATCGACGACCGTCACCGGGAGGGCGGCGGTGACCTTCGCCCCTTCGATCTGCGAACCGACGACGATGATCTCTTCGACCGTGTCGTCTTGCGCGGCTGCGGCGCCAGCCCAGGAAAGGGCGCCGAGGGCCGTCGTCGCCAGAATGGCCTTACGCCATGACAAGCGAGTGCTCATTGAAGCCAACCTTCTACTCTTAAGTGTACTCAGGTCGACAACAACGATATTGCCCCGACCCCCAATCGCGGGACACACACATGATCCTTCCCGCTACGTCACCCCTGGAGCCAATATTTAGCCAAGAATAACAACGATTGTGGCATTACGGTCACGAAGCTGTCGGTTCTCCGGGCCATTCAGCCATAACGTGCGCATAATCTATGCGCCCCAGCACCATCACCTGCGCTGAAAAGCAAACGCGCCCGAACCTTTCGGCCGGGCGCGCTCACCAAGATCAGCGGAGACTGGAATCAGTAGAAGGTGACGTTGTCGATCTCGACCCACATCTTCTGGCCGGCGGGCCGGCCACCGTCGACGGTGACTTCGAGGACGTCGACACCAGTCCACGGGCCGGTCCCGGCCCAGCGGCTCTTTTCCCGCTGCAGGCTGCTGAACGGCACTTCGACGGTTCGCCATTCCGGGCCGGAAGCGACCTCGCTGGTCCAGCGGCCGTTCAGGGTGTTGATCCCCAGCGAATAGGGGCTGCCGTCGCCCCGGACATCGAAGCGGACGCCCTTGTAGGCAGTGACGTCTACCGGCTGCACCGAGCCGCGGCTCAGCGGGATGATCACCCCAGCGTTGGCGTTGTCCTTGGCCGACATCTTCGCGGCGATGCTCAGGGCGTGATCAGTGGCGGTCCGGTTGATCACCTGGGTGACCTGGACCGTTCGGTCGATGCCGCCGTCCATGTCGTCCATGCGCAGGGTGTCGATGCTCGACCGGCCCTTGGCTCCTTCGAAGTCGTCGATCAGCGCGCCCTTGGCCTTGATGACCGGCATCGACTTCTGGCTGTTGGCCGCCGGCAGCTTCGTGCCGGGGCCATGCACCTGAACGCCGTCAACGAACACGCGGTCGGTCTTGCGGACGTCGGAGATGTTTTCCCAGGGCCGCCCGTCGATCAGCACGATGTCGGCGCGCTTGCCCTTTTCGATGGTGCCGCGATCTTCGAGCTCGCCCAGCACCTTGGCGCTGTTGGCCGTCCCGACGACCAGTGCTTCCGACGGCGTCAGGCCCGCCTGCACCAGAAGCTCCATCTCACGCAGGGTCGAGACGCCGTGCGGCGTGCCGACCATGCCGGCGTCGGTGCCGAGCGCGATGGTGACGCCGGCGTCATGCAGGACCTTCACGTTGTGCAGGGCGTAGCCGAACTTCTGCTCGGTCCGGCGGCGGGCCTCCGGGTTCGCAGAGCCGCCCTTGGCGGGATCATAGACGGCCAGGGTCGGCGCATAGGAGGTGCCGCCGGCCTTGATGGCGTCGACGGTCGGCTGATCGATCTCGCGGTCCTGCAGGCTGTGGGCGATGACATCCACCTTGGCGCGCCCGGCGATGGCGCCGCGATCCACGGTCACGGTGTGGGTCAGGACCTTGAGATTGTTCTTGTGGGCCTCGCCGACCAGGGCCGAGAGGGTGTCCTGGTCCATGCTGGTGTTGTCCGCGGACATGCCGTAGCGCCAGCCGTCAGCGAAGGCCTTGATGAAGTCGGGCTTGTAGGGGACCAACTCGCGAACCGCAATGCGAGCGCCTTCCGGGGAGTTCACCCACTTGGTGGTCGCGGTGTCGGCCCAGTCGGCGCCATGGCCGCCAGGCGTGCTCATGCGCGCGACGAAGTTCACGTGCGGCGAAGCCATCGATCCGATCCACTGGCGGCGCGGCGCAAAGGACTCCGGCTGCTGGTGGAAGTCGTTCACCGTGGTGACGCCAGCG
Organism: Pseudomonadota bacterium; assembly: GCA_023445705.1. Lineage (GTDB taxonomy): Bacteria > Pseudomonadota > Alphaproteobacteria > Caulobacterales > Caulobacteraceae > Phenylobacterium. Next base: position 612 of record JAEXKM010000157.1, on the reverse strand, counting down.
GCGATGTAGGCGTTGGCGATCTCCGGCGAGATCTTCGGCTCGCCGCCCGGGGTCCAGTGGGTGTGCACGTCGAAGAAGCCCGGCAGCAGCGCCTTGCCCTTGGCGTTGATCACCTGCGCGCCCTTAGGAGCCTTCACGCCGGGCCCGACGTCGAGGATCCGGCCGTCCTGAATCACCACATTGGCGAGATGAGGCGCAGCGCCAGTGGCGTCGAACACGGTCGCGCCGACAATGACGACAGGACGTTCGGCTGCGCCGGCGGCGCCCGCAAACATCACTGCTCCGCTGAAGGCCAACGCCCCAGCAACCTTCCAACCGTCTCGAACCACGCTCACGCGAACCCCCGACCAAAACTCAGAACCATGCAGGGACAAGCTCAGCCCATTCCCTTTGAGGCCGTCAGTTATGGCGAGAAGAGCAAGAACGCGACTCATATCGCCGTTCCCGGGGATGATTTGACCCGTCAGCCTTCCGCAAGGTGATGGTTCCAGAGACGGTTTACGACCATAGGACGCACGACGGCGTTTGAACGAGCGACCGGGCCATGTAGCTTGGCGGCCAGCGTCCCCTCCCCCTTGCGGTCTTCGACATGAAGCAATTCCTCCTCACCAT
>JAEXKM010000384.1 GCA_023445705.1 Pseudomonadota bacterium | reverse complement strand
TTGGGATGCTGAGCGACCGCAGCCTCGAAATAGTCCCAGAAGCCGCCGGCGGCCTCGCGCATGATCGCCGCCGCCAGATCGTCCTTCGACTTGAAGGTCCGATACAGGCTCGGCTTCGTCACCCCGGCGCGGGCGACGATTTCGTCCACCCCGACGGCGCGGATGCCTTCGCGATAGAACAGGTCGCGCGCCGTTTCCCGGATCTTGTCGGCGGCGCGCAGAGGAGGGGTTTTCGGCTGGCTCATGACTCGCTTGACGATGTGACTAACCGGTACGTATATGGCGATGAAACTTACAGGTCAGTAACATCATGCTAGCGCAATCTCGACCGTTTGGCCAGAAATACGCGTTCGTAGCGGCCGGCGTGGTGTTCGTCGCCCTGATGGCGGCTGCTGGCCTGCGCTCGGCGCCTGGCGTGCTGATGCTGCCGCTCGAGCGGGCGTTCGGCTGGGATCGCGGCACGATCTCGGCCGCGGCGGCGGTCGGGATCTTCCTCTATGGCCTTACCGGGCCGTTCGCCGCGGCCCTGATGCAGTCCTTCGGCGTTCGCCGGACGGTCACTCTGTCGCTGGCGCTGATGTCGGTCTCTACCGCGCTCTCCTCCCTGATGACACAGCCCTGGCAGTACGTCGCCACCTGGGGCGTGATGACCGGCGTAGGCTCGGGCGCGGTGGCCATGGTCCTGGGGGCGACGGTCGTGAACCGCTGGTTCGTCGAGCGCCGCGGCCTGATGATGGGCCTGCTCAGCGCTTCCACAGCGACCGGATCCTTGATCTTCCTGCCCGGCATGGCGGCCCTCGCCGAGGCGGGCGGCTGGCGGCCGGTGGTGCTGGCCATCGCCGTCGTCATGGCGATCCTCACCCCGATCGTCTGGTTCCTGCTTCCCGAGACGCCGGCTTCCATCGGCCAGCGGCCCTACGGCGCGCCGGCGGACTATCAGGCCCCGCCGGCCGGTGGGGCAGGGGCGCTGCGCGGCGCGTTCGGCGCGCTCTTCCGGGCGGCTCGCACGCGGACTTTCTGGCTGCTGTTCGCCGGCTTTTTCGTCTGTGGCCTCACCACCAACGGCCTGGTCGGCGTGCACATGATCGCCATGTGCTCCGACTATGGCCTGCCCGAGACCCGGGCCGCGGGGCTGCTTGCCCTGATGGGGATCTTCGACCTGATCGGGACCACCGCGTCGGGCTGGCTCACCGATCGGTACGATCCGCGCAAGCTGCTGTTCGTCTATTACGGCTTGCGCGGGCTTTCGCTGATGGTTCTGCCGTTCACCGACTTCTCCCTGCTGGCGCTCGGTATTTTCGCCGTCTTCTACGGTCTGGACTGGATCGCGACCGTGCCGCCGACCGTGCGCCTGGCTAACGAGGCCTTCGGCGACCGCGATGGGCCCATCGTCTTCGGTTGGATCGCCGCGGGCCACCAGGCGGGCGCGGCCACAGCGGCGGTGACGGCTGGCGTCATCCGCGCGACCCAGGGCCGCTATCTCGAGGCCTTTGTCCTGGCCGGCGTCGCTGGCCTGATTGCGGCGCTCGCCTCGATCATGATCCGCCGCGGCACGGCTGCGCCCGTCGCCGCCTAGCGGGCCTCGGGCAAGGCCAGCAATTGCTCGCGCGAGCGCTGGGTCTGGACGTCGAAGTGGCCAGGCTCCCCGCGCTCGGGAACCGCCTTCAGCTCCTCGATGGGCAACTGCACCCTGCGATCGGGTGTGGGGTCGCGCTGGTCGATCTCGAGGATCGCCCCGACGATGATTCCGTTCGTGTCGACCACCAGTCCCTCGACCTCGCCGATCTCGCGCCCGCGCGCATCGATCAGGTCGGCGTCCTCGAGCTGCTCGCGCGTGATGCCTAGCGGCGTGGCTTCAGACTGCGCCATCGCCGCGGCGGGGGTCATGCTTGCTGCGGCCAGTAGGCCGATCATCATTGTTTTCATGTGGACTCCCGAACAACCTTGAAGCGAAACCCCGGTCCTGTGGCCAAGGTTCCGACTCAGTTGATCCGGGCTGGCGGATCGATGTCGCAGATCGAGAAGTCCGCGCCTTTGTTCGCCCGGGCCTTCGCGACCAGCGCGGCGAACGCCTCGCCGCCTTCGTCCATCACCTCGACCTTCGGACGCTCGCTCGCCGGCAGGTCCGCGGCGACCCGAACCCGGATCATCCGGTCGGGCTGGGCGGGCGGTTCGCCCACCGTCATGGCGCGGACGACATCGAGGCCGACCACCGCGCGTCCCCAGGGGGCGTAGTCGCGATCCAGCCGCCGGCTGGCCGCACGCATGAAGAAGATTTCGGAGTTGGCGGTGTCCTCGGCCGCCTGGCGGCCCATGCCGGCCACCCCCGGGCAGAAGGCGCCCCAGGCCCGCCTGCCGCTCGTGGGATCGCGCTGAGCCTCAAGGTCCGAGGCGCCCTCTATCGGCAGCGAGCCCAGAAAACCCGCCACCCTGTCGCTGGCCCGGACGACGAGCTTCGCGCCGTCGGCCTCCTTCAGCCGAAAAGTGAACTCCGGCGGGAGGTTAGGATGGGAAGATACGCCGCCGTCGCGGTTGTTGGGGTTGCCGGTCTGGTCGACGAAGTTCTCGATGACCCGGTGGAAGAGCAGGCCGTCATAGACGCCTTCCCGGGCCAGAAGCTTCACCCGCTCCACCGCCTTGGGTGCGACGGTCGGCGCCATCTCCACGACGATGCGGCCCTTGGAAGTGTCTATTATCAAGGTGTTGGCCGGATCGAGTGTCCTCCAGTCCGCGGCGTCGGCGGTGGTGGCGCAAAGCAGGGCGGCGGTGATGGCGATCGTCCGGATCATGCGTCGACTATGAGAGAACCTGCCGATGGCGGCCAGCGAAGCTTACTAAGATGTAATGCAAGCTACCTTGCGATGACCACTACCGCGCGATACAAGATACCTGAACTGGAGGTTCGCCGTGGTCGAAACCGTGCAGGTCCAACTGAAGAAGGGGGTGCTCGAGCTGTGCGTGCTCGCCTTGCTCTCCCGACACGACAGCTACGCCTACGAGATCGCCAGCCACTTGGCCGAGGCCATCGATATGGGCGAGGGGACGATCTATCCGTTGATGCGGAGGATGCAGAGCGACGGCTTGGTGGAGACCTATCTGGTCGAGAGCCCCGCCGGCCCGCCTCGCAAGTATTACAAGCTCACAGAGGCCGGAAAGATGAGCTTTTCCACGCAAAAGGCGGAATGGGCGGCCTTTTCTCGCGCGGTAGCGGATATTCTGGGAGACGCCGAATGAACCGTCAGGCCTTCATCGAGCGATTGCGGCTTGGCCTGGCGGGCCTGCCGGCAAACGCCATCGCCGACGCCGTCGCTGACTATGAGGCGCACTTCGCCGAAGGCCTCGCCGCCGGCCGCACCGAGGAAGAAGTGGCCGAGGCGCTCGGCGATCCCACGCGTCTGGCCCGCGAACTGCGCGCAGAGATCGGCCTGAAGAAGTGGGAAGAACAGCGCAATCCGACCTCGGCGGTCAGCGCGGTCTTCGCCGTGCTGGGGCTCGGCGCGATCGATCTGCTGATCCTGCTGCCGATTCTCATGACGGTCGCGAGCGTGCTGTTCGGCTTGATCGTGGCGACCGGCGCGGTGTTCCTAGGCGGGGGCGTGATGTTCGCCGCCGGGCCGTTCCTCGACCCGCCCGGCGGGCCGGCGGCGGCGCTGCTGGGCGGTATTGGCTTCATGGCCCTGGCCGCCTCGGCCGGAGCGATCCTGACCATTCTGGTCATCGGCCTGGTCAACGCCCTCGTCTGGTATGGGCGCCTGCATTACCGGCTGCTGAAGCCGGCCATCGAACCCAACGCCGTGCAAGGGGCGACCCCATGATCCGCGTCCTCCTCCTGATCGCCGTCGCTGGCTTCTTCGTCGGCGTCGCCGCCCTTGGGGGCGCTGCGGCCCTGGGCGGCCCCGAGCTCGCCAAGCGTAACTGGAACTGGTGGGTGGACTGGGACGACCATCCTCGCGGGCGGTTCGAGAGCGGCCGTGACTTCGATCGCGAGCGGCCCCCTGAGCCCCGGCGCGAGGAAAGCCATGAGACGGTTCGCGAGCTGGCCTGGGATGGCTCGACCCGCGCCCTGTTCGATATTCCGGCCTCGATCGAGTTCGTCCAGGCCGCCGGTCCGGGCAAGGTGACCATCACTGGACCGAAGGCCCTGGTCGACCAGGTTCGCCTCTCCGGCGGCCGCCTCAGCCTCGATAAGTCGCCTCCCGAATATGTCCGCCTGCGCGTCGTGATGAGCGCCCCGTCGGTCACCGAGTTCGAGATCGGCGGTGACGACCGGCTTGAGATCCGCGACTACAAGCAGGATCGCCTGGCCATCTCGGCCAGCGGCTCCGCCGAAGTGCTGGCCAGCGGCGCGGCCCGGGAACTGGCGCTCGACCTTTCCGGCTCGGGCGAGGCCGACCTCGCCGACCTCGTGAACGAGACCGCCAAGGCCGAGGTGTCCGGCGCAGCCGAGGCCGTCATCGCCCCGCGCGAAGCCGCCGACCTGGATATCTCCGGCTCGGCCTCCGTGCGCCTGGTGACCCGGCCCAAGCGCCTGCAGACCGACGTCACCGGCGCGGGCTCGATCATCTTCGAGGATGGAAGCAAGGCGAGCGACACCCGCGAGCAGGAGCGCCGCCCCGGCCGCGAGGCCTAGGCGCGGCCGAGCGCTTTCAGCAGCACCGGAGCCAAGCTCTGGGCGATGACCACCACGCCTTGGCTGTTGGGGTGAAAGCCGTCCGGCTGGTTCAGGCGCGGAACCTGCGCCACCCCGGCCAGCAGGTTCGGATAAAGGGTCACGCCCTGCGCCTTGGCGACCGCAGGGAACACCGCCTGGAATTCGCGCGCATAGCCCCGGCCGATCACCGCGGGCGGTTGAAGTCCCGCCAATACGACTTTGATCTTGCGGGCTTTGAGACGCGCAATGATCTTTTCCAGATTGGCCTGGGTGCGCTTGGGATCGACACCCTGCAGAAGGTCGTTGCCGCCCAGGGCGACGACGCAGAGCGCAGTGTCGCGTTGAACGCTGAAGTCTACCCGCGCCAATCCGCCCGCCGAGGTGTCGCCCGACACCCCCGCGCCCCGCACCAGAGCGCCCGAACCCATCCGCCGAAGCTGCGCCTGAAGTTGAGCGGGCAGCGCCGCGTTGGCCGGCAGGCCATATCCAGCGGTGATGGAATCTCCCAGGATGGTGATCACCGGGCGCGTCTGCGCTGGGCTCCGCAGCGGGATCGCCGCCAAGGCGCCTGCCAGCAGAATCCGGCGTGTCGGGGACGGGGAGCGTGTCTCGCGCATTCTGCTGTCCTATCTAGGCTATAGCCCGCCGAGCTCAACCGCCTGAGGCCCCATTGTCCGATACCCCGCTCGTCCTGAGGAACGTCTCGCTCACCTTGCCGTCCGCCGCCGGCCCCGTTGAGATCCTCAAGGACTTGAGCTTTTCAGTGGCGCCTCGCGAACGCATCGCCGTCACCGGGCCGTCCGGTTCGGGCAAGTCCAGCCTCATCGCCGTCGCCGCCGGCTTGGAACAGCCGACCTCGGGCAGCGTCGAGCTGCTCGGCCAGCCGCTTGCCCGCCTGGACGAGGACGGCCGCGCCCGCCTTCGCCGCGGCAAGGTCTCGCTGGTCTTTCAGGCCTTCCATCTGCTGCCCAACATGACCGCCCTCGAAAACGTCGCCGCTCCCATGGAGATCGCCGGCGTCGCGGGCGCCGAGCAGATCGCCAAGGCTTGGCTCGACCGCGTCGGCCTCTCCGCCCGCCAGCGCCACTATCCGCACCAGCTCTCGGGCGGGGAGCAGCAGCGCGTGGCCCTGGCGCGCGCGCTCGCGCCGCGGCCGGCCTTGTTGTTCGCCGACGAGCCCACCGGAAATCTCGACGCCGCCAACGCCGCCAAGGTCGCCGACCTGCTCTTCGGATTGGTGGCCGAAGAGGGGGCGGCCATGGTCCTAGTCACCCACGACCCGGCCCTGGCTGATCGCGCCGACCGCCAGGTGCGGCTCGCCGGCGGCCACACGTGAACCTCGCCCTGCGCTTCGCCGCCCGCGAGCTGCGCTCGGGCGTGAAAGGCTTCCGGATCTTCCTGGCTTGCCTAGCGCTTGGTGTTGCGGCCATTGCAGCGGCGGGCTCCACCGCCGAAGCCTTCCGTCAAGGCCTGGCCTCGCAGGCGCGGGAGATCCTCGGCGGCGATCTTGCCGCCACGGTCGAGCAGCGCCGGTTCACGCCGGCCGAGCGGACGGCGATCGAGCGGGCAGGGCGCGTCTCCTGGGCGGTCAGCAGCCGGGCCATGGCCGAGGCGCCCTCCGGCGAGCGCCGCTTGGTGGAGCTGCGCGGCGTTTCTCAGGCCTATCCCCTGGCCGGCCGGGTGACGCTCGAGGGCGGCGGGGACCTGCAGCAGGCCATCCTTCCCGCCGCCGACGGCGTCGCCGGGGCGGTGGTCGAGCGCGTGCTCCTGGACCGCCTTTCCCTTCGGGTCGGCGACCGTATCCTCGTGGGCCAATTGCCCGTCGAGGTGCGGGGCGTCCTGGTACAGGAGCCCGACCGCCTGTCCCGCGGCTTCGCCCTCGGTCCGCGGGTCCTCGTCCGGCAGCAGGCCGTCGAGCAGGGCGGCTTCCTCCAGCCCGGCCTGCCGTTCCTGGAGACCGCCCGGATCGCCTTGCCTGAGAACGTATCGCCTGTGGAGGCGCGCAAGGCGCTGCGCAAGGCGATCAAGGACCGCGGCGTGCGCATGCGTGATCGCCAGGACGCCACCCCGGGCGTGAGTTGGATGATCGATCAGCTGGAGTATTTCCTCGGCTTCATCGGCCTCGCCTCGCTCGTGGCCGGTGGGCTGGGCGTCTTCGGCGCCGTCTCGGCCTTCCTGGAGGAACGCAAGCCATCGATCGCGATCCTCAAGGCGCTCGGGGCGGAAGGCGGCTTCATCCGCAACCTCTACCTGATCCAGATCGGGGTCCTCGCCGTCCTGGGCGTCGTCGTTGGCGTCGCTTTGGGGGCGGCGGCGCCCTTCGTGCTGGCAGGCCTGATTCCGGCCGACCTCACTGTACCGGCCCTGTTCGCAATCTATCCGGAGCCCCTGGTCATGGCGGCCGCCTTCGGACTGCTTTCGGCCGCGGCCTTCTCGCTGGCGCCGCTTGCCCGCGCCCGTGCGACCCCGCCGGCGAGTCTCTTCCGTCGGGACGTCGGCGGGAAGATCGGCTTCAGCGTCGAGACGGTCGCCGCTGCGCTCGCCGCCCTGGGCCTGGCCGTGCTCTCGGTCGCCACCGCGCCGACGCCGCTGGCGGCCGGGCTGATGATCGGCGGCGTCACGGTCTCCTTCGTCCTGCTCTGGTGGCTGGGACGCTTCGCCGCCCGCCTCGCCGGACGCTTGCGGGGAAGGGCGCGCGGCGTGATCCGCATGGGTCTCGCCAATCTGGCTGGCCCGCGCTCGGCTGCGCGCACCGCCGCGCCGGCCATAGGCCTCGGGGTCGGGCTCCTGGCCGCCGTGGTGCTGATCCAGTCCAGCCTGCTGCGGCAGGTGGCGGAGGTCGCGCCGCGGACTGCGCCGGCCATCGTCTTCACCGAGATTCCGGGGGCGGAGGCCGCGCGCTTCGACCAGATCGTGGCCAGCGCCTTCGGTCAGAAGCTGACCGCGGACAACTATCTGCGCGCGCCGTTTCTCACCGGCCGTATCGTGCGCATCAAGGACCGTCCGGTGGAACGCAAGGCGATCACGGAGCGGGAGCGATGGGCCTACGACAACGACATTTCCATATCCGCCATCGGCGCCGAGCCTCGCCAGGCCGACATCGTGGAGGGGAAGTGGTGGCCGGCGAACTACGCAGGGCCGCCGCTGATCGCGATGGAGGCCGACGCCGCGCGGGCAGGCGGCCTTGGGGTCGGCGACGCCGTCACGCTTTCCGTGCTCGGACGCGAGATCGACGCGAAGATCGCTGTCCTGCGCAAGGTGGACGTCGGGGGCTTCGGCGCGAGCTTCCCCCTGATCATCACCCCGTCGGCTCTGGAGGGCGCCGAACTGCGCCATGTGGCGATCGCCAAGGCCAGCCGCGAACAGGAGGCGCGCGTGACCCGCGCTCTTGGCCGCGACTTTCCCGAAGTGAACGTGATTTCGGTGTGCGAGCAGCTTGAGGCCGCCACCGAACTCTTCGATCGCCTCGCGCTGGCGATCCGGGCCGCGGCGGCCGTCGCTGCGCTGGCCGGCCTGCTGGTCCTTGCGGGTGCGATCGCGGCCCGCGCCCAGGCGCGCACGCGAGAAGCCTCGATCCTCAAGGTGTTGGGCGCAACCCGGCTGCAGGTGCTGGGCGCCTATGTGCTGGAATATGGCGCGGTGGGCCTGATCGCCGGCGTGACCGGCGTCGCCCTGGGCTGCTTCGCGGCCTGGCCGGTGGTCACGCAGATCTTCAAGGCGCAGTGGGCCGTTGATTGGTCAGGAGTATTTCTGCTGGTGTTCGGCGCGGCCCTGCTCGCCGCGCTCGGCGGCCTTCTGGCGACCTTGCACGCCCTGGCGCGGCCGCCGGCCGCCGCCCTTCGAACAGAGTGAATCCGCATTAAGGATACGGTTACCGACGCAGCGGCGTACTTCCTCGCAATGAGGTCCGCCCGCTCCAATCCCGCCTTTGATCACGGCGCTGCGCTCCGCGTTCCGCCGGCCAGCGACACCCGCAACTGGCACAAGCTTTGGGCTTGGCTCGGCGATGACGCCTACGCCATGACCGAGGCCGGCGCCGTCCAGGTCTGCACGCCCGAGGGATGGCGCATCGCCCATTCCGGCGACTGGATCGTGCTCTCGGTCAGCGGCGATTTCCACGTCGCCCACATGGGCCGCACGCTGGACGCCTGAAAAAAGACGGCCGCCCGTACGCGGGGCGGCCGTCTCACCAAGCATGCATGGCTTGATGCTGACGCTGTCGAGCAGACGGCGATGTCGGCTTTCGTGGGGTTTTGGTCCTGGGGATCGCCCGTTCGCCGCGCTAACCTCTGGCGCGGAGGATGTTCATGCTGCTGCTCAAGCCGAACTGCGAATGCTGCGACAAGGACCTGGCGCCCGACGCGACAGACGCCCGGATTTGCAGTTTCGAATGCACCTTCTGCGCGGGCTGCGCCGACGGCCTCTTGAACGGGACCTGTCCGAACTGCGGCGGGGCTTTCGCGCCGCGTCCGGTGCGGCCCGCGGCCCTGCTCACGCGCTACCCTGCCTCGCAGGAGCGCGTCATCGGACAATCTGAGGTCTGTGTGGAGGCGCGCAGCGCGGCCTAGGCGGCCCGCAGCGCGATCCAGGCCTTCTGCACGTCGGCCAGGCGTTCCTCGGAATTGGTCTCGAGTTCGGTGCGGGCGTCGAACGAGACGCCGGTCATGTCGCCGCGTCGCCAGCGGACGCGGACGTCGTAGACGACCCCGCCCAGCAATTGCAGCAGCACGAAGCGGGAGGGCAGGGGGTAGATCGATGAGATCTGCAGCCGGGCCCCGCCCTTGCTGAGGTCGACGATCACGCAGTCGGCCCAATGGGCCATCCCCTGGCCGTAGAACACCCTGGCGCGCAGGTTGGTCGACTCGCGGGGATGTTCTCTGCGATCGGAATAGTCGGGCGCGGTCACAGGCGGGATCCTTAAGGGCAAACGCTTTAAACAGGCTTAACTATATCGGAACGACGGAGAAGGCCTAAAGCCACAAAACGTTGATATCCGAAAGGCGGCGCTTCGTCGCGGGCGCTGAAAAACTGTGCGGCTCGTTAGACTTTCAGGGCGCCCAGCGCCGAAGGCTTGGGCCATAAGCCCGCCGCATGTTTGCGTGGGTTTTGGGCGGACGCCCTCCGGTTCGATTTGACGAGGTCTGGCGGGCAGGCGTGGGAAGCCTCGTGGCCATCGCCCTGACGGGCGTCGTGGGCTGGTTCCTGGCAGACCTCGGCCTGGGCGCGCTGCTGATTGGGCCAGTGGGGGCGAGCGCCGTCCTGCTGTTCGCCGCGCCGGCCAGTCCGCTGGCCCAGCCGCGCGCCGTGCTTGGCGGCAACATCGTCTCGGCCGTGGTGGGCGTGACCTGCGCGCAGCTCATACCCGACCCGATCCTGGCGGCGGCCCTGGCCGTCTCGCTCGCCATTGTCGTCATGTCCTTGCTCGGTTGCCTGCATCCGCCCGGCGGGGCGATGGCCTTGACCGCGGTGGTCGGCGGGTCGGCCATCGCCGCCCTGGGCTACGGCTTCGTCCTGGTTCCCGTGGCCCTCTGTTCGCTGTTGCTGGTCGCAGCCGCCGTGGCCCTGAACCGGCTCATGGGACGCTCCTATCCCCACCGCGTGCCGGCGCCCGTCAGTCCGCACGCGACCAGCGATCCCGCGCCCCTCAACCGGGTCGGTTTCAAGGCCGAGGACCTCGACCGCGCCCTGGCGGAGTACGGCGCGTTGCTCGACGTCAGCCGCGAGGACCTCGACGCCCTGTTCCGCCAGGTCGAACAGCAGGCGCACCGGCGGCTTCACTCGGCCATCCTCTGCGGTGAGATCATGTCCCGCGACGTGATCACCGTGGACCTGCGTCAGACCGCCGACAGCGCTTTGGCCTTCCTGCAGAGCCACGACCTGCGCACCGCTCCGGTCCTCGACGAGCGCCGCCGCGTTGTCGGCATGGTGCGCCGCGCCGAGCTGATGTCGGCGCGCGGCGAGACGGTCGAGGCCGCGCTCGATCCCTTCGTCCACAAGGTCTGCGAGCGTACCCCTGTCGAGGCGCTGCTGCCGTTGCTGTCCAGCGGTGCGGTGCACGAGGCCATGGTGGTCGATCAGGATCAGGTGCTGCTGGGCATCATCACCCAGACCGACCTGCTGGCCGTGCTCTATCGCGCGCACATCGTCGAGACCGTCGTGGCCGAGAAGAACGCGGCGTAAACCGTGGCCGCGGGGCCATTTCCCAGAGATTTCCTCGGGAAGGGGTAGAATCGACATTCGCCCCCGTCGTATCGGAGGGGCTGAGCGGCGCGCGGAGTCGCCGCTCGCTTCAGTATGGAAGGACCTGCTTTGGACGACGCCCTGCGGCGCGCTGCGCTCGCCTATCACCAGCTTGGACGACCCGGGAAGCTGAGCGTCGAACCCACCAAGCCGATGGCGACCCAACGGGATCTGGCCTTGGCCTATTCGCCCGGCGTCGCCGCGGCCTGCGAGGCCATCGTAGAGGATCCCGCCTGGGCCGAGCGCGTCACCGCCCGCGGCAACCTGGTGGCGGTCATCTCCAACGGCACCGCGGTTCTTGGCCTCGGCAATATCGGGCCCCTGGCCTCGAAGCCGGTGATGGAGGGCAAGGCCGTCCTCTTCAAGAAATTCGCAGGTATCGACGTCTTCGACCTCGAGGTGGACGCTTCGGACCCCGACCGTTTCGTCGAAGTGGTCGCCGCGCTCGAACCGACCTTCGGCGGCATCAACCTCGAGGACATCAAGGCGCCGGAGTGCTTCACCATCGAGCGCCAGTTGCGCGCCCGGATGAACATCCCGGTCTTCCACGACGACCAGCATGGCACCGCCATCGTCTGCGCCGCGGCCGTCCGCAACGCCCTGACCATCCAGGGCAAGCAGCTCAGCGAAGTTAAGCTCGTCACCTCGGGCGCGGGCGCCGCCGCCCTGGCCTGCGTCGACCTGCTGGTCAGCATGGGCCTGCCCATCGACAACGTCACCCTGACCGACATCAACGGCGTCGTGCGCAAGGACCGCGGCGACCTGACGCCGGAGTTGGCCCGTTACGCGCGCGACACTAACGCCCAGACCCTGCCGGACGTGCTCTCCGGAGCGGACATCTTCCTCGGCCTGTCGGCTCCGCGGGTCTTCAAGCCTGAATGGCTGCCGCTGCTGGCGAAGAACCCGATGATCCTGGCGCTGGCCAATCCGGAACCGGAAATCCGGCCGGAACTGGTGATGGCCGCTCGCCCGGACGCCATCGTCGCCACCGGTCGCTCGGACTATCCGAACCAGGTCAACAACGTCCTCTGCTTCCCCTTCATCTTCCGGGGCGCGTTGGATGTCGGCGCCACGGAGATCAACGAGGCGATGAAGCAGGCGGCCGCCGAGGCCATCGCCGAGCTCGCCCGCGCCGAGGTCAGCGACGTCGTCGCCAGCGCCTATGCCGGCCAGGTCCCGCTGTTCGGCCGCGACTACGTGATCCCCAAGCCCTTCGATCCTCGGCTGATCCTCGAGATCGCGCCCGCCGTGGCCAAGGCGGCCATGGATTCCGGCGTCGCCCGTCGCCCGATCGCCGACTTCGACGCCTATCGCACCGAGCTCGAGGGTTATGTCTACCGCTCGGGTCAGCTCATGCGCCCGGTATTCGCCCAGGCCCGCGACTGCAAGCGCCGCATCGCCTACGCCGAGGGTGAGGACGAACGCGTCCTGCGCGCGGTCCAGACCGTCGCCGACGAACAGCTCGCCCGGCCGGTCCTGGTCGGACGTCGAGCCGCCATCGAGGCCAAGATCCGCGAACTCGGCCTGCGGCTTACCCTCGACCGCGACATCGAGATCTTCGATCCCGAGAGCGACCCCATCGAGGAGATCGCCGACGAATACCGCGCGATCGTAGAGCGCCGCGGCGTGCCGGCCGCCGCCGCCAGCCGCCGGGTCGTCAACCGCTCGACCGTCACGGCCGCCATGCTGCTTCGCCGCGGAATGGTCGACGGCGCCCTTGTGGGCGGCAGCGGCGACTGGTGGCGGCACTTCACCTACGCCTTGCCGGTGGTGCCGCTGCAGCCGGGCGTTTCGCGCGCCTCGGCCCTGTCCTGCGTGATCCTGCCCAAGGGCGCGCTGTTCTTCTGCGACACTCACGTCAACGTCGATCCCACCGCCGAGCAGATCGCCGAGGCGACCATCCTGGCCGCCGACGCCGTCCGTGGTTTCGGGGTTTCGCCGAAAGTGGCGCTGCTCTCGCACTCCAGCTTCGGCTCCTCCAACTCGCCCTCCGCCCGCAAGATGCGCCAGGCCCTGGCCATCGTTCGCGAGGAGGCGCCCGGCCTGGAAGTCGACGGCGAGATGCACGGCGATGCGGCGCTCTCCGAGCAGGTCCGCGGACGCTACATCTCCGGCGGTTCCTTCTCCGGCGACGCCAACCTGCTGATCGCGCCCTCGCTGGACGCGGCCAACATCGCCCTGACCCTGCTCAGCGCAGCGACCGAGGCTGTGGAGGTGGGGCCGATGCTGCTGGGCCTGTCGAAGCCGCTCCACGTGCTCAGCCCCGCTGCGACCGCCCGGGGGATCGTCAACATGACGGCGCTGGTCGCCAGTCAGTCGGCTCGCGTGTCCACGAGCCACGGCGACCACATCTAGTCGACGACCGGCAAGGTCACGATCGCCGTCAGGCCGCCCGGCGAGGAGGTCAGTTCGATGTCCCCGCCGTGCGCCCGGGCGGTCGCCCGCGCGATGGGCAGGCCGAGCCCGACGCCGCCGTTGTCCATGTTGCGGGCCGCGTCCACACGGTAGAACGGCTGGAAGACCCGCTCCAGATCGGCTCGGCACAGCCCGGGCCCGTGGTCGCTGACCCGTACCACGGCCACCTGGCCCGCCCGGGCGACCGTGATCCGCGCCGAGCCGCCGTACTTCACCGCGTTGTCGACCAGGTTGGCGAACAGGCGCTGCAGGCCCACCGGATCGCCGTCGATGGTCACGGTCTGGCCCTCGACCAGTTCGACGTCGGCTCCCAGCAGGGCCGCGTCGTCGGTGACGCATTCCACCAGGGACAGCAGCTCCAGCTTCTCGCGCTGGCGCGGTTGGCTCTCGTCGCGGATGAAGGCCAGGACCCCGGCGATCATCTGCTCCATCTGCGCGACGTCCTTGATGACGCTCTCGCGCAGCCGCGGCGTCGCCGCCTCCATCTTGAACCGGATCCTCGCCAACGGCGTGCGCAGGTCGTGCGAGATCGCCCCGACCATGGCGGTGCGGTCGGAGACGTAGCGCTTCAGGCGCGCCTGCATCTCGTTGAGCGCGCTGGCGGCCACGCCGATCTCGGCCGGTCCGCTCAGGGTCATCTGTGGTCCCTGCGGATCGCGGCCGAGTTGCTCGGCGGCTTCGGAGAACCGCTTCAGCGGGGCGGTGATCCGCCGGGCGAACAGGAAGCCGGCCGGGGCGACCACCAGGAACCCCGCCAGCAGCCACATCAGGCTTCGCTTCTGCCAGTCGTTGGGAAACGGCTCGGGCGTGGAGCGGACGATGCTCCAATTTCCGTCCGACATCCTTACCGCGGCGGTGAAGTCGCCGAATATGGGCGCGTCCAGAAATGGCGGGGGCGGGGCTCCAGGGCCCGGCGGCGGTCCTTGCGTGATGAACACCCTTTGCTCGCCCGGCCGCGGCCCGTCCTGCCGCTGGCGCATCATCAGCCGCCGCAGGGGCGAAGCGTCACGGTGTTGCGCCAGCCGCACAGCCTCGGGCGGCGCGCCCACCGCCGTGGCCAGCGCCAGGCTGCTGGGATTGGGCGGCGAGGGCTCGCGCAGTTCGGGGGGCGGCTCGGTGGCCGTCGTGCGGGTCATGCCCCGACCAAAGCGGCTTTCCAGCGAACCGCCGCTCAGCGCGGCGGCGACTTCGCTGGCGCGATAGATCGGCGGGCGGGGCGGGGGCATCAGCAGGATGATCCCCAGGCTGATCGCCTGCGCGGCCAGCAGGCTCGCCATCAGGAGCGCGACGAGCTGGACGCTGATCGGCAGTCCGGCCTGGCGCCTGCTCACGGGCGCATCACCTTGGCTTCGAACATGTAGCCGGCGCCGCGCACGGTCTTGATGATCTCCACCTCGCTGCAGGCGTGCAGCTTGCGGCGCAGACGGCTGATCTGGACGTCGACGGCGCGATCGAAGACCTCGGTCTGGGCGCCTCGTGCGGCCTCCAGAAGCTGGTCGCGTGAAAGAATCCGCTGGGGATGGTCGAGGAAAGCGTTGAGCAGCGAGAACTCGCCGCTGGTCAGCAGGATGGTCGCGCCGTTCGGGGCGCGAAGCTGGCGCCGCGCCACGTCCACGACGAAGCCGAGAAAGGCGTACGTGCTGCCCTTGCGCGGCGCGCCGCCGCGAGCTTCGTCCAGGCGTCGGAACACCGCCCGCACCCTCGCCAGCAGCTCGCGCGGGCTGCATGGCTTGGCCAGGTAGTCGTCGGCCCCGAGCTCCAGACCCAGCACCCGGTCGATCTCCTCGCCCATGGCGCTCAGCATGATGATCGCCGGACCACCGGCCGCCGACAGTCGCCGGCAGATCGACAGGCCATCTTCGCCGGGCAGCATCAGGTCCAGCACGATCAGGTCGATGGGGGCCGACGCCAGGGCGTTCTCGATCGCCGCCCCGTCGCCGACCGCATGCACCTGATAGCCGTGATCGCGTAGATAGGCGCTGACCTGTTCGCGCAGGTCGCTGTCATCGTCGACGACCAGGATGTGGCGGGCGGGAAGCAGGCTCGGCGTCATATCGGTCCTATGGCCGCCAACTGTGGCGCCTCGACTGCGGCTTCGCCACAATTGCCCGCCCGCCAATAGGTCGCACCTAGGGCAGGGG
>JAEXKM010000362.1 GCA_023445705.1 Pseudomonadota bacterium | reverse complement strand
GCTTCAGGCGCCGGCTCCGGCGCCTTGGCGACAGGGGCCGGAGGCGCGGCGGCAGGCGGCGGCGCGGCGGGCGCTGACGCTGGCGTCGACTTCCCCAGGAGGGCGTCTAGGGCACGCAGGAAGATGTTCCGCATGTTGTCCGTCTCCATCAGGATTTCGTGGTAGGCGCCCGGCACGGAAACGAACTCGCCCGCGGGCAGGTTCGCAGCGGCCGCACGCTGCGCGCTGTTGTCGACAAGCCGGTCCCGTTCGGCCGACACGATGACCACCGGGATCGTGACCGCGCGTAGATTTTCCGAATTGGCCAGATAGGCGGTCGCGCGCAGGGCGAAGTCGAGCCAGCCCCAGGTGGGGCCGCCCAGGTCCAGGTCGGGATGAGCCGCCACCTGCGCCTTGGCCCGCTCGTAACGGACGCGGTCGTGAGTGAGGATGTTGTTCTCGAAGGTCTCGGCCGGCGTGTCCTTCCGGACGTAGGCGCCGGCGCGTCCGACAAGCGCGTTGAAGCCGGCCAGCAGACGGGCCATCGGCGCCGGAATGCCGCCGAGCTGAACCCCCAGCATCGGCGCGGACAGGATCGCGCCCGCAAAGCGCGGAGCTTCGCCCTTGGCCAGGGCCAGCAGCGTCAGGCAACCGCCCATGGAGTGGCCGATGGCGAACCACGGCTTGGGCAGTTGAGCCTCGTACTTCGCCAGGAGAGCGCGATAGTCAGAGAGGAAGGCGTCGTAGCCGCGGGCGTGGCCCGCGAGCCGGTCAGGCAGTTCGCGGCGGGATAGGCCCTGGCCGCGCCAGTCGTGGGCCAGCACCACGTAGCCACGTCCGGTCAGGTCGTCGATGACCTCGAAATACTTCTCGATGGGCTCGGTCCGCCCGCCGCTGAGGACGATCGAGCCCCTGACCGTTCCCTTGGCCGGAAAAAGCGCCGCGCGCAGCGCAGCGCCGTCGGCTCCCTTGAACCACGCGGCCTGGCCGCCTGCGGGCGTCGGTGCGCCGGGGATCGAAATGAGCGGCGCGTCCGACATTCTCAGGCCATTCTCGAGAAAAGGGCCTGCATCTGAGGCTGCAACGACATCGCCAGCCCCATGTCGGAAACCTTGAGGCGTCCGGTGATGACCGCGGTCATGGGATTGAGTTCGCCAGCGCCCAGGGCCTTCAGGTCCTTCTGGCTGATGGACACTGTGAGTTCGGCGGGCTTGTCCTCGTTGGTGACGGTTCCGCCATCGATATGGATGAAACCTTCGCCGCGAAGATCGACCTTGAACGTCTTGCCCAGTCCGGAGTCTTCGCCGACGGCCGCCGCCACCCGCTGCGTCAGTTCGTCAAGAGTCGCCATAGAGTATCCCGCGTCACGTGGCCGTGAGCTTCGCCTCAAGCGCGAGCCAAGTAAACGGTTCAGCTAGGATTTGAGGACGGTTTTCACCCCGAAAACCGCCGAAAGCCTACTTAATCGGCGTCTGGTTCGACGGGACAGGCCTCGGAAATCCGCTTGGCGGTGGTGGTCGCCTCGCCGGCGAGCGCGACCCCCGCATAGGTCGTGCTGATCTTGGCGACCATTTGGAAGGTCGTCGGCGTATAGGAACCGGTCGCCTGGATCGCCGCCTTGCTGCCGTTCTTGGTCGCGCAGTTGCCCTTGAGGGTGATGTGGCCATCCTTGAACACCCGCGTAGGGTAGTCGCACTTATAGTGCCGGTTCGAAGGGCCCATCATGAACTTCGAGACCTCGGCCGGCGTAATGCAGCGCTTTTCCTTCTTGGTCTGGCTGATCACCGCCGTGACTTTGTTGGTCACGTCCCAATATCCGGGAAGGATCGTCTGTTCCTGGGCGCTGGCGGAGCCAGCCAGAAGGAGGGCGGCGGGCGCCAGGGCTAAGATCGTCTTACCGAGCATATCAGGCCTTTAGCTGTGGACTGCGCGACAGACTAGCGATCGCAACTGACTGGGACCTGACCGACTCGCCCCGACAAGGTTCATCTTGAGATCGCCCGCGCGCGGATCAAGCTCGTCTGCGACCAACTCGCAAATAAGCCGAGCTTCGAGCGCCCTAGGTCTGGGGTTTCACGAAGCGCAGGGTCATCCGGTCGCTCTCGCCGATCGCATCGTACTTCGCACGATCGAAGGCGGGGTCCGCCGGCTCTCCCCGCGGCGCGGTCAGTCGAACGGGCGGAAGCGTCCAGACGCCGAACGGATGGTCCTTGGTGTCCTTGGGGTTGGCGTTGATCTCACTGGACTTGTCGAGAACGAAGCCAGCCTCCTGCGCCAGCTTGGTCACGTAGGCTTCCTGGACATAGCCGTCGGCCGCCATGACGTCCTGCACGCCGCCGGCCGGGGCGCGATGCTCCTCGATCCCGAGCACACCGCCAGGCTTCAGGGCGGCGAAGGCGTCATGGAACGCCTTTTCGGCGATGCCGGCAGCCATCCAGTTGTGGAGGTTCCGCAGGAAGAGCACGAGATCGGCGCTGCCAGCCGGGGCCACAGGGCCGGCGGTGTTCCCGAAGGCGGTGATCTCGACCTCGCCGTAGAGCTTGGGCTTGGCGGCCAGCTTCGCCCGGTAGGCCTCCACGATCTCGGTCGACGCCGGGTCCGAGGGCTCCAGGTTCGCCGCGATCAGATGGCCCTTATTGGCGGCGAGGTAGGGCGCGAGAATGTCGGTGTACCAGCCGGCTCCCGGCCAGAACTCGATGACCGTCTGGCCAGGCTTGAGCCCCCAGAACTCCAGGCTCTCCACCGGATGGCGCCACGGGTCCCGCGCCTTGTCGGCCGGAAGGCGCCAGTCGCCGGCGACGGCGTCCTGCAGCGTCATGTTGCGGCTGGCCTTGGCGGCGGGCGCCGCCTCGGTCTTGGCGGCCTCCTGCCGGCCACAGGCCGAGAGCGCCAATGCTCCGACAATCAGGCCGCGCCGCGAAAACAACGCCGCGGGGAAGAGGGAAGTACGCTGCATAAGGGTCCTGGTTAACCACCGTCCCGAGGCGACTAACCTGCGACGGGACGATGGTCAAAGCATGGCCTACTGCTTGACGAACTTCAGCGTCATCCGATCGCTTTCGCCAATGGCGTCGTACTTGGCGCGATCGAAGTTCGGATCGGCCGGCTTGCCGTTGGGTGCGGAGTTCCGCGAGGGCGGCAAGGTCCAGACGCCGAACGGATGATCCTTGGTGTCCTTGGGATTGGCGTTGACCTCGGATTGGCCCGCCAGCTTGAAGCCGGCCTTTTCGGCCGCCGCCACGACCGTGCTGACTGCGACATAGCCGTCCCGCGCTTCGGCGACCTGCGGACGGGGGTCGGCCCGGTGCTCTTCGACGGCCAGGACGCCACCAGGCTTCAGCACCGCGGCGAAGTCCTTGAAGGCCTTGTCGACCATGCCCTCCTGCCACATCCAGTTGTGGATGTTGCGGGCGGTGATGACGATGTCGGCGGAGCCTGGCGCGCCGAGCGGGCCGGACACCGGCCCGAAGCCGACATAGTCGATCTTTCCGTACTTCGCCTGGTCGGCGTACTTGGCCTCGAAGCTCGCCCTTCCCTTGCGCGCGCCTTCCGAGAGGTTCGGATTGGCGGTGTCCGCGACCGCCGCGACGTAGGTTCCGCCGGTCGTCTTGGCGTAGGGCGCCAGGATCTCGGTCCAGTAGCCGGAGCCGGGAGAGATTTCGATGATCGTCTGCTTGGGCCCGACGCCCCAGAAGGCCAGCGTCTCGGCCGGATGGCGGGCAGCGTCGCGCGCGACGTGCGCCTCGCCGCGCTGAGGACCGGCGATGGCCGCCTTCAGGGCGGCGTCCTGCGCCACGGCGGGCTGGGCGACGACCGCGAGCGCTGCGGCGGCGAAGAAGAGGGCGGAGAGGCGGTGGGACATCTCTGACGGAGCCTTTGGTGCGTTCCTGGGTTGAGCGAGCCTAGAGAGCCGCAGGGCGCTGGCAAGCCGACTTGAGCATTGAGACACAGTTCGTCGCAGAATTCTTGCCGCCGACAGGACTTGAAAGGCCAAAAACCTCTACCACCTAAGCACTCGAAGGCGCTGGACATCCGGGCCTTCCGGACACTGGGCGAGGCCGATCTTGGCTCGCGCGTCGTCCGACCCAACGCAACCTTGCTTAAGCTAAGAAGGTAATTTCTATGCGTACGATCGACTTTTCCCCGCTCTATCGCTCTGTCGTGGGCTTTGACCGCTTGGCCTCGCTGCTGGAAAACGCCAGCGCCGACGCCGCCGCCGGCTATCCGCCCTACAACATCGAGCGCACCGACGAGAACGCCTACCGCGTCGAGATCGCGGTCGCCGGCTTCCGTGCGGAAGAACTGAACATCGAGGTCAAGGAAAACCTCCTGACCGTCCAAGGCCGCAAGGCCGCTAACGACGACCAGCGCCGGTTCCTCCACCGCGGCCTGGCCGAGCGCAACTTCGAGCGCCGGTTCCAGCTTGCCGACTACGTGGCGGTGACCGAAGCCAAGCTCGCCGACGGCCTGCTCTCGATCTCGCTCAAGCGCGAGCTGCCCGAGGCCCTGAAGCCCCGCCAGATCGAGATCAGCACCTCGGCCAAGGCTGACCTGATTGAAGGTGAGAAGGCCGCCTAACCCTCCCCCCGAGGCGGCTTTAACCCTTCCAGGGCGGCGCAGGAATGCGCCGCCCTTTTCTTTTGCGCCTCAGAACGCGCCGTGCCGCCCATCGCCCGAGGCGAACCGCGCAGCGCCGGCCTGCGCCTCGCCCGAACCAAGCGACTCCCGGCCGCGCTGCAGTTCGAAGCCGGTCGCGCTTTCCCAATCGAGCGACCATTGCGCGATCGCCGAGGCGCGGTCGTTGCGCATACAGGTCTGAGGAAAGGCCGCGATCTGCTCGGCCAGGGCCAGGGCGGCGTCCAACGCCTCGCCAGGCGTGGCGAGCCGGTTGACCAGACCGATATCGAAGGCCTCCTGGGCGCCGACCGGGCGTCCGGTCAGGATGAGATCCATGGCCCGCGAATGACCGATCAGCCGCGGCAGACGGACGGTTCCCAGATCGATCAGGGGCACGCCAAAGCGGCGGCAGAACACTCCGAACACCGCATCCTGGGCAGCGACTCGCAGATCGCACCAGGCCGCCACCTCCAGCCCACCGGCGACCGCGTGACCCTCCACCGCGGCGATGACCGGCTTCGAGAGGGCCAGCCGCGTGCAGCCCATGGGCCCGAGATCGCCCTCATCGCGTACCGGATTGCCGCGCCCCTCGCTGACGCCCTTCAGGTCCGCGCCGGCGCAGAAGGCTCCGCCCCGACCCTGCAGCACGGCGACGTCGAGCGCCGCATCCGCATCGAAGGCCTTGAAGATCTCGTAGAGCGCAAGGGCCGTGACGGCGTCCACGGCGTTGCGGCGCTCCGGGCGCTCGATCGTCACGATCGCGACGCGACCACGGACCTCAAAACTGACTGTGCTCATCGGCGCACCTCCTGGCGGGAGGTTAGGCCGGGCGCCGTGGCGTCACACCACGCGCTCAGATCACGTCTTCGAGCCCGCGTGCTCCCCACCGCCGTGCGTTGGTAAGATTGGCGTTACGGACCATGGCGCTGGTGAAATTGGCGCGCGAGAGGTCGGCGTCGACGAACATGGCGTGCCGGCAGTCGGCCCGGGCCAGGTCGGTGTTCTTCAGGACCGCACCGGTCAGATTGCACGGCAAGGTCCGGTCCGAACCCAGCAGCAGCGGCCCCATCTGGGCGTCACGCAAGTCCGCGCCGGAAAGCTTGGCGCCGATCAGGCGCGCGCCCCGCAGATCGGCCCGCCGTAGGTTACAGTTGCGCAGGTCCGCGCCGTCGAGCTGGGCGCCCTGAAGCTGCACCCCCTCCATGTCCAGGCCGTAGAACACCGCGCCCTTGGCCGACAGCGCGGTCAGGTTGAAGCCGCGGATGGTCTCCAGCGCACGCAGGTCAGCGTTATCGAAGACGCTGGGCGTGCCCTCCGCTCCGCCAGTTTCGCACCACTTGGCGTGGTCACGTATCATGGTCTTGTAGGGCAGATCCTCGACGGACTTGCCGACCGGCTCGTCGGTCAGCACGCCGCGCATGTCGGCCTGAGTGACGTTCCACGCAAAGGTCTTGGCGCCGACCAGGATGACGTCGCGCAGGTCCGCGCCGGCCAGGTCCGCGCCGGAGAGGTCCGCGCCGGCCATGTTGGCGCCCGACATGTTCGCCTGCTTGAGGTTGGCCCGCACCAGCTTGGCGTCCTTGAGGATCGCGTCGCTGAAGTCGGCCTTGATGGCCATCACGCCCGAAAGCCGGGAGCGCTCGAGATTGGCGCCGGCCAGGATGGCCCCGGACGCCTCGCCCGCACGGTTGATGTGCTCCAGGACCCGCAAGCCCCGATCCCGGTCGCCCACCGCGATGGAGCCTTCGCGCAGGTCGGCTTCAAAGAGATCCGCAGCGGTAAGGTTGGCGCCGCGCATGCACGCGCCGCGCAGGTCCGCGCGACGCAGCGAAGCGTCGGTGAGGTCGGCATTCTGCAAGTCCGCGCCGAACAGGTTGGCGTGGTCGAGGCGAACGCCCCGCATGAGGCATCCGGCCAGCACCGCGCCGGTCAGGTCGGCGTCGCAGAGATTGCGCCCGCGCAGGTCGAGACCTGAGAGATCCTTCCACGCGAACACCGCCCGCGCGCCACCCGGCTTGGAGGTCCACAGACGGTCATGCTTGGCGCACACGGCGTCCAGCTCATACTGATCGAGCTTGCGCAACTCCTGAACGGGTGCGGGCTGGGCGGACATCGGCGATCCCTTGACTTGCAAGGCCGATGCTAGGGGCGCGCCCTTAACATGGCCTTTCCTGCCAAGCTTACGGGGGCTTTAGCCCGTGGGCGGATCGTAGTCGGCGTAGAGCTGCTGCGCTTCGTCGGCCAACAGGCCAAGCCGCACCTCGACGCCCGCGGCCTGCAGGCGCTCCGCGCCCTGCCCCGAGGCGAAGGGCGAAGCGTCCTCGCAGGCGATCAGCACCTGGGCCACGCCAGCCCGGGACAGGAGTTCGGAGCACGAGGCCGCGCCTGAAGAGCGCGCCCCGCAGGGCTCCAGCGTCACATAGGCGATCGCTCCCTGGGCCGCTGCGCCCGCCTGGGCCAGGGCCTGTTCTTCGGCGTGGGGCCGTCCGCCCTGGGCCGTGACGCCCTCGCCGACCACCACGCCATCCTTGACCAGCACGCAGCCAACGCTGGGGTTGGCTCCGGTCTGACCAAGATGTCCGCGCGCCAGGGCGATCGCGCGGCGCATGTATCGATGGTCAGCGTCGCTCGTCATGCGATCGCGGGCAGCGACGTGGCGCGCGCCTCGTCGAGGTAGCGGGCGCTCACCGGCTTCAATTGGGCATCAAGCTCGATGAGCAGCGGGTTTCCGGTCGGAATCTCCACCCCGATGATCGCCTCGTCGGAGAGATTGAACAGCAGCTTGACGATCGCGCGGAGCGAGTTGCCGTGGGCCGCCACAAGCACCGTCTCGCCCTTGACGAGATCCGGCGCGATCTCGCTGTCCCAATAGGGTTGGACGCGGTCCAGGGTGGTCTTCAGGCTCTCGGTGTCGGGCAGCGCCACGCCCGCGTAGCGGCGATCCTTGGAGAAATCGAACTCTCCGCCGGGCGCCAGCGGCGGCGGCGGCACGTCATAGGACCGGCGCCACACCTTCACCTGCTCCTCGCCGTGCTTGGCGGCGGTCTCGGTCTTGTTCAAGCCGGTAAGGCCGCCGTAGTGGCGCTCGTTCAGGCGCCAGTCCTTGGTCTCGGGCACGAAGACCTGGCCCGCAGCGGTCAGCGCCAGCCAGAGAGTGCGGATCGCACGGGTCAGCACCGAAGTGTAGGCGCGGTCGATCTGCAGCCCCGCGGCCTTGATCAGCTCGCCGCCCTTCCGGGCCTGGGCCTCGCCCTCGGCGGTCAGGTCGACGTCCACCCAGCCGGTGAAGCGGTCCTCGAGGTTCCACTGGCTCTGACCGTGGCGGAGAAGGATCAGGGTCGGCAAGGCGGCGCGCTCCATCTGGGAAGGGGAGTTCGGGGCTAAGGCCCGCCAGGGCGAGCGTCAAGGTCCGCTGGCCCGCGCGCGCGGCCCTGGTTATATGACACCCGATGTCGAACCGACTGTTCTTCCCGCTGATCGCAGCCCTGGCCCTGGCCCTTGTCGCCTTGGCCGCTGTCTGGCCGCAGGGTCTGGGCGCGCGTTCGCCCGGGCCGTTCGGCCACACCCCCATCCAGCAGACCGCTCGGATGCAGGAGGCGATGAAGCGGCAGACCGAAGAGTCGGAGGGGCGCATCCGCGCCGCCCGCGAAGCCGTCGCCGACGCCCAGACCCAGGCGCTCAGCCCCACCAAATGACAGGCGCTCCCAACATGACCCAGTTCGACGCCGTTGCGGTCGGCCGCCGCGTGCTGAGCGCGGAAGCCGACGCCCTGCGCCTTCAGGCGGACGGGCTGGGCGAGGATTTCGTCCGGGCCGTAGACCTGCTCTACGCCGCCAAGGGGCGGGTGATCTGCACCGGCATCGGCAAGTCCGGCCACGTCGCCAAGAAGATCGCGGCCACCTTCGCCTCTACCGGCGCCCCCGCCTTCTTTGTGCACGCCAACGAAGCCAGCCACGGCGATCTGGGCATGATCGCCGAGGGCGACGTGATCCTCGCTCTGTCGAAGTCGGGGCAGAATCAGGAACTGGCGGACGTGATCGCCTATTCCCGCCGCTTCCATATCCCCCTGATCGCCGTCACTGCCTCAGGCGACAGTCAGCTGGGTCAGGCCGCGGACGTGGTGCTGAAACTGGCCGACGCGCCGGAGGTGACGGCAGAGGTGAAGGCGCCCACGACCTCGACCACGTTGCAGATCGCGCTGGGCGACGCCCTGGCGGTTTCGCTGCTGGAACGGCGCGGCTTCACCGCCAAGGACTTCAAGATTTTCCATCCCGGCGGCAAGCTCGGCGCGATGCTGCGCACCGTCGGCGACCTGATGCATGGAGCCGACGAACTGCCGCTCGTGGGCCTTGCGACGCCGATGTCCGAAACGCTCCTGGTGATGACCGAGAAGGCGTTCGGCATCGTCGGCGTGGTCGATGAGAACGGCGCCTTGAAAGGCGTGATCACCGACGGCGACCTTCGGCGGCACCTGGATGGTCTGCTGACGCACACGGCTGGGGACGTAATGACGCCCGGCCCTAAAAAGACCGCACCTCCGCAGATGCTGGCCGCCGAAGCCCTCGCGCTGATGAGTGATCCGCTGCCTATGGTGACGGTGCTTTTCGTGGTCTCGGATGGCAAGCCGGTAGGCATTCTGCGTGTTCACGACCTGGTGCGCGCCGGCGTCTGACATTCGTCACGAAACGCGTGCTCCACTATCGCGTTGGCTTGGCCTTAAGGTCGAACCGCCACGAAGAGCGACCAGAGAGATAACGGAGTTACGATGCTGCCCACCCCGCGCGCCGATCTGAAGCCCAACACCTTCGAGTACGAAGTGACCCCGCTGGTGAAGGCGACCGGCTTTCGCGAATACGACGCGCGCTGGCTGTTCGGGCCGGAGATCAACCTGCTCGGTGTCGAGGCGCTCGGCCTGGGGCTCGGGACCTACATTCAGGAGCTGGGACAAACCAAGATCGTCGTCGGTCACGACTTCCGCTCCTACTCGCTTTCGATCAAACAGGCGCTGACGGTCGGCCTGGTCGCCGCCGGGTGCGAAGTCGTCGATATCGGCCTGGCGCTTTCGCCGGTCGCCTATTTCGCCCAGTTCGCTCTCGACGCGCCCTGCGTGGCCATGGTGACGGCCAGCCACAACGAAAACGGTTGGACGGGCGTGAAGATGGGCGCCCAACGCCCCCTCACCTTCGGCCCGGTCGAAATGGGCCGTCTGAAGGAGATCGTTCTGGGCGGCGAAGGCAAGGCCAAGCCCGGCGGGTCACTGACCCACGTCGAGGGTTTCGCCGAGACCTACATCGCCGACGTGTCATCGCGTGTAGCGATCAAGCGGCCGCTGAAGGTGGTCTGCGCCTGCGGTAACGGGACGGCGGGCGCCTTTGCGCCCGACGCGCTGCGGCGCATGGGCGTCGAGGTCATCGAGATGGACTGCGACCTCGACTGGACGTTTCCGCGGTACAACCCCAATCCGGAAGACCACGAGATGCTCAAGGAGATGGCCAAGGCGGTCAAAGAGCATGGCGCGGATCTGGCCTTGGGCTTCGACGGCGACGGCGACCGCTGCGGTGTCGTCGACGACACCGGCGAGGAGATTTTCGCCGACAAGATCGGCCTGATGCTGGCGCGCGATCTGTCGGCCCTGCACAAGGACGCGACCTTCGTGGTGGACGTGAAGTCCACGGGCCTCTTTGCGACCGACCCGGTCCTCGCGGCCAACGGAGCCAAGACGGTCTACTGGAAGACCGGCCACAGCTACATCAAGCGCAAGACCGCAGAACTGGGCGCCCTGGCCGGGTTCGAAAAGAGCGGCCACTTCTTCTTCAACCCGCCCCTCGGGTACGGTTACGACTGCGGCCTCACCGCCGCGGCCGCGGTGCTTGGGATGCTTGACCGTAATCCGGACAAAAAGCTCTCCGAACTGAAAACCGCCCTTCCCGTGGCCTGGACCTCGCTGACCATGTCCCCGCACTGCGCGGACGAGGAAAAATACCGCGTCGTCGATGAGGTCGTCGCCGAATACGAAGCTCTCGCCAAGGGCGCCGGCACGATCCTGGGCCGCAAGATTGTCGAGGTGATCACGGTCAACGGCGTGCGGGTCGCCCTTGAGGACGGCTCCTGGGTCCTGGTTCGCGCCTCGTCAAACAAGCCGGAGATCGTGGTGGTGGTGGAAAGCACGCAGTCCGACGAGGACATGCGCGCGCTGTTCCGCCAGGAGGTGAAGCCCCGGCTCGCCGCCCACCCCGAGGTCGGGGCCTACAACCAGGAAGTCTGATCGCGGACGCGGCGCAGATCTTGCTGCGCCGCGCCTTCGCTGCTCCAAACTGGACCGTGCGCCGCCGTCATGGTGAAAGGCGCAACTGCACACATTCAAGGGTGATCCATGCACGTCACGATGATCGGCACCGGCTATGTCGGCCTGGTGAGCGGGACCTGCTTCGCCGACTTCGGCCACGACGTGACCTGCATCGACAAGGACGCCAGCAAGATCGAGCGTCTGAAGGACGGCGGTATCCCGATCTATGAGCCGGGCCTGGACCTGCTGGTCGCGCAAAACGTCCGGGCCGGGCGGCTGCATTTCGACACCGACGCGGCCGAGGCCGTGAAGAAGTCGGACGCCGTCTTCATCGCCGTGGGCACTCCGTCCCGGCGCGGCGACGGCCATGCCGACCTCTCCTATGTGTACGCCGCGGCCGAAGAGATCGCCGGCCTGCTCGACGGCTTTACGGTGATCGTCACCAAGTCGACTGTCCCGGTGGGCACGGGCGACGAAATCGAGAAGATCATCAAGGCCAAGCGGCCTGACGCTCAGTTCGCCGTGGTCTCCAATCCCGAGTTCCTGCGCGAAGGCGCCGCCATCGAGGACTTCAAGCGCCCCGACCGTGTCGTGGTGGGGATCGAGGACGAGCGCGCCCGTCCGGTCATGACCGAACTCTACCGGCCGCTGTTCCTAAACGAGACGCCGATCCTCTTCACCGGCCGGCGGACCAGCGAACTGATCAAGTACGCAGCGAACGCCTTCCTGGCGATGAAGATCACCTTCATCAACGAGATGGCCGACCTCTGCGAGGCGGTGGGCGCGGACGTGCAGCAGGTCGCGCGCGGCATCGGCCTCGACAAGCGCATCGGCGGCAAGTTCCTGAACGCCGGCCCCGGCTATGGCGGCTCCTGCTTCCCCAAGGACACGCTCGCCCTGGTCCGTACAGCGACCGACGCCGGCGCGCCCGTCCGGCTGATCGAAACGACCGTGGCCGTGAACGATTCACGCAAGAAGGCCATGGCCGGCAAGGTGTCGAACGCGCTGGCGGGCGATCTCGCCGGCAAGACCATCGGCGTTCTGGGGCTGACCTTCAAGCCGAACACCGACGACATGCGTGATGCGCCGAGCCTCGACATCATTCCCGCGCTCCAGGCGTTGGGCGCGAAGGTTCAGGCGTTCGATCCAGAAGGCGGCCACGAGGCGCGGCAGCTTCTCCGCGACGTTGATTTCAAGACCGACGCCTACGAGGCGGCGGACGGGGCCGACGCGTTGGTGATCATTACGGAATGGGACCAGTTCCGCGCCCTCGACCTCGAGCGCGTCAAGCAGTCGATGAAGGCCCCGGTGCTGGTCGACCTGCGCAACATCTACAAGCCCGAAGAAGTGCGCAGCCGGGGCTTCAAATACGCGTCAGTGGGCCGCGCCTGACCAAGACAAGCCGACGTCCGGCCCGGGCGTCGGCTTCAGTTCGACAAAAGCTGGATCAGCGTATTTCCGATCCATAGGGCGCCAGCCCAGAAAGCAATTGCGAGGACGGCGACAAAGGCGAGGCAGGCGATCGAGGTCAGACCTCTCGCAGCTCCTCGCGATACGCCACCGAAGGCGACGTTGCGTGGCATGTTTCGCTCCCATCCATTTTATCGATCATCGCCGGTCGAGCGGCGCTGACTTCGTGAGGCTGACACGGATTAACCCTTCTGCAAAGTCCTGACGCCTCGTCATTTGAATACGCGCAAGAACAGGGTTTGATCCTTCACGCGGACTGCATTGTGGATAAGTCGCTGGCGGATCGCTCTCTGCCTGATTACGGGAAGATCGTCGCTCGCTAGAGTTCGCATCTGCGAGAAGAGGGGCCCAACCTGTGCTGTCGCTTGTTGGAATTGTCATTGTCGTGGCCGGGTTCATGGCCCGCCTCAACCCTTTGCTGGTGGTGACCGCGGCGGCCTTGGTCACAGGCCTCGCCGGCGGCCTGGACCTGATCGCAGTGGTCGAGACCTTCGGCAAGGCCTTCAAGGAAAACCGTTATGTCAGCGTGGTTTGGGTCGTCCTGCCGGTCATCGGACTACTGGAGCGGGGCGGTCTGCAGGAGCGCGCCAAGACACTCATCGGACAGGTCCGCACCGCCACCACGGGACGACTGCTGCTTCTATACTTCATCGTCCGGCAGGCGACCGCCGCACTGGGCCTGACCTCCCTGGGCGGCCACGCTCAGATGGTGCGCCCCCTGATCGCGCCCATGGCCGAAGCGGCCGCCGAGGCCCGCCATGGAGATCTGCCCGACCACACCCGCCAGACGATCAGGGCGCACGCGGCGGCTGTGGACAACATCGCCCTTTTCTTCGGCGAGGACATCTTCATCGCCATTGCGTCGATCCTGCTCATCAAGGGCTTCCTTGAGCAGAACGGGATCCTGGTCGAGCCGCTGCAGCTTTCGGTCTGGGCCATTCCCACCGCCTTCATCGCCCTCCTGATCCATGGCGCGCGGCTGTCGCTGCTGGATCGCCGCTTGGCCCGCACCTTGTCGGCGGGAGCCGGTCAATGATCGGGCTGGAGGCGCTCTATCTGATCGGCGGCGCGTTCTTTGCGGCGATCGCCGTGCTTAGCGCGCGTGACCGGTCAAACCCGAAGCGGTGGAAGAACACGGCGTTCTGGGGCCTCTTTGCCGTGAGCTTCCTGTTCGGGTCCCACCTCAGCGACCTCGCCAACGGGTTGGTGGTGATCGCCATGGTCCTGGTCGCCGGCTTCGGCGGGCTGGGGCGGGGCGAGCCGGGTACGACAGGCGCCGAGGAGCGGAGCCAGAGCGCCGCGCGCCTGGGCAACCGCCTCTTCCTGCCGGCCCTGGCTATTCCCGCGACTGCGCTGGCGGGCACCTTCGCGTTCAAGCGGCCGGAGTTGGCCGGCCTTGTCGACCCCAAGCAAGCCACCTTGGTCGCCCTGACCCTTGGCGTGTTCGTCGCCCTGGCGATCGCCATGCCGATGCTGAGGGCCAAGCCGGTGACGCCCTTGCAGGAAGGCCGCCGGCTGCTGGACACCGTAGGCTGGGCCGCCGTGCTGCCACAGATGCTGGCGGCGCTGGGCGCGGTGTTCGCCGCCGCCGGCGTCGGCGACGCCATCGGCCAACTCGCCGGCCAGTCCCTGCCCGAGGGCAGCCGCATCGCCGCGGTGGCGGCCTATACCTTCGGCATGGCGATCTTCACGATGGTCATGGGCAACGCTTTTGCAGCCTTCCCGGTCATGACGGCGGGCATTGGGCTTCCGCTGATCGTCGCGAAGTTCGGGGGCGATCCGGCGATCGTCGGCGCGATCGGCATGCTGTCCGGCTTCTGCGGAACGCTGATGACGCCGATGGCGGCGAACTTCAATGTGGTGCCCGCGGCCTTGCTGGAACTGTCGGACCGCAATGGCGTGATCCGGGTCCAGGTCCCGACCGCTATCCTTCTTCTCTTGGCAAATACGGCGCTGATGTATGTCCTTGCCTTCCGTTTCTGAGCTCAATCAAGACCTTGGCGAAAAATTCGCCCGGCTGGCCCTGGGCCACGTCCGCCGGCAATACCCCTTCAAGCTCGACCAGGTGTTGGCGAGTGACGAGGACGTGCTGCCGCCCAGGGTGCTGCATCCAATCTTCCACGGCAGCTTCGACTGGCACTCCTGCGTGCACGGCTACTGGCTGCTGGCGCGCCTCTTACGGCGCCTGCCGATGATACCTGCCGAAGGCGATATTCGACGCCTTTTCAACGAGATGATCACGCCCGAGAAGGTCGCTGGAGAGCTGGCCTACCTTCAACGCCCCACCAGCGCAGGTTTCGAGCGGCCCTATGGATGGGCCTGGCTGCTGATGCTGGCCGCCGAATTGGAGCGCCACGAGGCGGCGCCGTGGGGCGCGGCGCTGGCGCCCCTGGGCGTGGCTTTCGCCGATCGCTTCAAGGCGTTTCTTCCGAAGGCGACCTATCCGATCCGCACCGGAACCCATTATAACACGGCCTTCGCGCTGGTCCTGGCGAACGATTACGCCCGCCAGGCCGGCGACCAGGAGTTGCTCCAGCTCATCGAGGCGACGGCCCGTCGCTGGTACTTGGACGATGCGGCCGCGCCGGCCTGGGAGCCGAGCGGCGACGACTTCCTTTCACCGACCTTGGTGGAAGCAGAATGCCATCGACAGGTGCTGCCATCGGCAGGTTTCCTGCCGTGGTTCTCCAAGTTCCTGCCGGATCTGGCCGAGCGGCGGCCAGCGACCCTGTTCACGCCGGCGACGGTCAGCGACCGGAGCGACGGCAAGATCGCGCACCTGGACGGCCTCAATCTCTCGCGCGCCTGGTGCTGGCGCTCGATCGCCAAGTCGCTGCCCCTGAACCATCCGGCCCGACGCGTGGTGGTCGCGGCCGCCGACCTGCATCTGGCGGCGGGCCTGGAACATGTGGCGGGGGACTATATGGGCGAGCACTGGCTGGCGACATTCGCCCTCCTGGTGCTGGAAGCCTAGGACGCCTCGGCCACGTAGCGGTCGATCTCGGCCAGGCGCTCGGCGATCTCCTCGGCGGGGAGGAACGAGCCGGTGAAGCTGTTGCGCGCCAGCACGACCAGTTCGTCGCGGGAGAGGTCGACCGCCCGGGCCGCCTCGATCCAGTTCTGGGCGAGATAGCCGCCGAAATAGGCCGGGTCGTCCGAATTGACCGTCGCCCGCAGCCCGAGCTGCAACATGCGCCGGATCGGATGGGCGGCCATGTCGTCAACCACGCAGAGCTTGAGGTTCGATAGCGGACAGACCGTAAGGGTCATGCCCTCGCGCACGAGGCGCTGGGTCAGCTCATCGTCTTCCAGAGCGCGGTTTCCGTGATCGATCCGGTCGACCTGCAGGAGGTCGAGGGCCTCGTAGACATAGTCAGGCGGCCCCTCCTCGCCCGCATGGGCGACGACCTTGAGGCCGCGGGCGCGGGCCGCCGCGAAGACCTGCTCGAACTTGGCCGGCGGATGGCCGACTTCGGAAGAATCGAGGCCGACCCCGGCGATCCGGTCCAGATAGGGCTCGGCCTCGCGCAGGGTCGCGAAGGCCTCTTCCTCGCTGAGGTGGCGCAGGAAGCAGAGGATCAGCTTGGAACTGACGCCCAGCTCGGCCCGGGCCCGGTCCATGGCCGCAAGCAGTCCGTCGGCGACCACCTCGAAAGCGACGCCGCGCTCGGTATGGGTCTGGGGGTCGAAGAAGATCTCGGCGTGCCGGGCCCCGTCGGCGGCGACCCGCTGGAAATAGGCCATGGCCAAGTCGTGAAAGTCCTGGCGGGTCAGCAGGACCCGGGCGCCCTGGTAATAGATGTCGAGGAAATCCTGCAGGTTGGAGAAGGCGTAGGCGGCGCGCACCTCCTCCACGCTGGCGAACGGCAGTTCGACCCCGTTCCGGCGGGCGAACTCGAACATCTGCTCGGGCTCGAGACTGCCCTCGATGTGCAGATGAAGCTCGGCCTTGGGCAGGCCGCGGATGAAAACCTCCAGGTCCTGCGCCATCAGGCGGCCGCCTTCTTCACCGCGCCGACGATGTCCTTGACCACCTGATTGACCAGCTTCTCGTCGTCGCCCTCGGCCATGACCCGGATCAGAGGCTCGGTCCCCGAGGCGCGCACTACGATGCGGCCCGATCCGTTGAGACGCTCCTCGGCCTTGGCGATGACGCTCTTGACAGCGTCGCTCTCCAATGGCTTGCCGCCAGCGAAGCGGACATTTTCCAAGAGCTGCGGCACCGGCTCGAACTGGCGCGCCAGCTCGCTCATCGGCTTCTCGGCGGCCTTCATGACAGCGAGCACCTGAAGGGCGGCCAACAGGCCATCGCCCGTGGTCGAGAAGTCCGAGAGGATCATGTGGCCTGACTGCTCGCCGCCGAGGTTGAAGCCGCCCTCGCGCATCCGCGCCATGACGTAGCGGTCGCCCACGCGGGTGCGCTCCAGCTTCAGATTGCGGGCCGAAAGGAAGCGCTCCAAGCCGAGGTTCGACATCACCGTCGCCACGACGCCGCCGCCGGACAGGCGGTCGCGCTTGGCCCAGTAGTCGGCGATCAGGGCCATGATCTGGTCGCCGTCGACGATGTGTCCCTTTTCATCGCAGATGACGAGGCGGTCGGCGTCGCCATCAAGGGCGATGCCGACGTCGGCGCGGAATTCCTTCACCGCGCGGGCCATGGCCTCGGGATGAGTCGAGCCGCAATCCTCGTTGATGTTGGTGCCGTCGGGGCTGACGCCGATCTTGATGACCTCGGCGCCCAGTTCGTAGAGCACCACCGGCGCGACCTTGTAGGCGGCGCCATTGGCGCAATCGATGACGATGCGCAGGCCTGCAAGGCTCAGACGCCTGGGGAAGGTCGCCTTGGCGATCTCGACATACCGCGCCTGGCTGTCGTCGACGCGGGCGACGCGGCCAAGTTCGGTCGGCGCAGCCAGGCCTTCCGCGAGGCCAGCATCCATCAGGGCCTCGATCTCCATCTCGCGTTCGTCGGAGAGCTTGTAGCCGTCCGGGCCGAAGAGCTTGATGCCGTTGTCGGTGTAGGGGTTGTGCGAGGCGGAGATCATCACCCCCAGGTCGGCGCGCAGCGACCGGGTCATCATCGCCACGCCCGGCGTCGGCATCGGGCCGAGCAGGCGGACGTCCATGCCCACACTGGCGAACCCGGCGACCAACGCCGGTTCGACCATGTAGCCGGAGAGCCGGGTGTCCTTGCCGATCACCACCAGATGCCGGCGCTCGTCCTGCGACATGAAAAGCTTGCCGGCGGCCAGCCCCACGCGCAAAGCGATCTCTGCGGTCATCGGATGACTGTTGGCTTCCCCACGGATGCCGTCGGTGCCGAAATAGGCGCGCTTGCTCATGCGTCTTCCCGAAACGATACGAAACTCAGATTTAGTCGACGTCGCATTTGCGAATGCTAAAGGCGACGCAGGATTATCACGCTTGTGAGCGTCGAAAGGAACTAGCGCGGCATGTGCGGCATCATCGGAATCGTCGGCAAGTCTCCGGTGGCCGGACGGCTGGTCGAGAGTCTGAAGCGCCTGGAGTACCGGGGCTATGACAGCGCGGGCGTCGCGGCGCAGGTGAACGGCGTGCTGGAGCGCCGCCGGGCGCCGGGCAAGCTGCGCGAACTGGAAGCCGTGCTCGAGCGCGATCCGCTGGTCGCCGAGACCGGCATCGGCCACACCCGTTGGGCGACCCACGGCGCCCCGACCGAGCGCAACGCCCACCCGCACATCGCAGGACGCGTGGCCGTGGTGCACAACGGCATCATCGAGAATTTCGCCGAACTGCGCGCCGAGCTTGAAGCCAAGGGCCGCGTGTTCGCCAGCGACACCGACACCGAGGTGGTGGCCCATCTCGTCGACGAATACCTGAACGCCGGCCTGGAGCCGCTGGCCGCCTTCAAGGCCACGCTCGACCGGCTGAGCGGCGCCTACGCCCTGGCGATCCTGGTGGCCGGCGACACCGACGTGATCCTGGGCGCCCGCAATGGCCCGCCCCTGGCGGTCGGCTATGGGGACGGCGAGATGTTCGTCGGCTCCGACGGCCTGGCCCTGGGCCCGTTCACCAACCGCGTCGCCTATCTGGACGACGGCGACTACCTGATCATCGACCATGGCAGCGCCCGCATCTTCGACGCCAGCGGCGTCCCGGCCGACCGGCCGATCAAGACCCTGCCCGCCTCCGCCGCGGTGATGGAAAAGGGCAACTATCGCCACTTCATGGAAAAGGAGATCCACGACCAGCCGGAAGGGTGCCAGCGCACCATCGCGGCCTATGTGGACACCCTGACCAGCCGCACCACCATCCCGGGCGACATCGACTTCGCCAAGATCGACCGCGTGCAGATCGTCGCCTGCGGCACGGCCTATATCGCCGGCCTGCTGGGCAAATACCTGATCGAGCGGATGGCCGGCCTGCCGGTCGACGTGGAGGTGGCCTCCGAGTTCCGTTATCGCGAGCCGGCCCTGAGCCCCGGCTCGCTGGCCATCGCCATCTCGCAATCTGGCGAGACCGCCGACACGCTGGCGGCCTTCCGCTATTGCCAGGCCAAGGGCATGCAGAGCGCGGCCCTGGTGAACACGGTGGAATCGACGATCGCCCGCGAGGCGGACGTCATCTGGCCGATCCATTGCGGTCCCGAGATCGGCGTCGCCTCCACCAAGGCCTTCACCGCCCAGGTGAGCATGCTGAGCGCCTTGGCCGTCGCTGCGGCGCGCCAGCGCGGCAAGATCGACGAAGCCGAAGAAAACCGGCTGGTGCGGGTGCTGCTGGAGGCGCCGCGCCTGATCGCGGAGTCGATCAATCTGGAAGAGGCCGTCCGCGCCATCGCCGTGGACGTCTCAAAAGCGCGGGACGTGCTCTATCTCGGCCGCGGCCCGATGTACCCGCTGGCCCTGGAAGGCGCCCTGAAGCTCAAGGAAATCAGCTATATCCACGCTGAGGGCTATGCCGCCGGCGAGCTGAAGCACGGGCCTATCGCGCTGGTGGACGAAGCGACGCCGATCGTCATCCTGGCCCCCTTCGACAGCTATTTCGAAAAGTCGGCCTCGAACATGAGCGAGGTTATGGCCCGGGGCGGCCAGGTGGTGTTCATCACCGATCCCGAAGGCGAGCGGAACGCACCGGCCGGCGCCCGGGTGGTGGTCACGGCGCCGAAGTGCGATCCGCTGATCGCGCCGCTGGTCTTCTCTGCGCCCATCCAACTGCTGGCCTATCACGTGGCCGTTCAGAAGGGCGCGGATGTCGACCAACCGCGCAATCTCGCCAAGTCGGTGACGGTGGAATAGCCGCCTATTTCGGCGGGGGGCTGGTCTCCGCAGGCGGCGGAGTCATGCCGTCCGCAGGCGGCGGCGGCATTGTCCCGTCCGCCGGCGGCGCCATGGTCGCATCCGCCGGAGGCGGAGTGGTCGCCATAGAGCCCGTGGCCGGCGGCGTCGCCGTCATGGAGTCGGCCGGCGGCGGTGTCGTATCGACAGCGGCCGGCTCTTCGGCGCGCTTGCCGCAGGCGGCGATGGAGAGGGCCACGGCCGAGACCGCGCCGAGGGTCCAGAGAGTGCGAACTTTCATGAAACGCCCTTTGCACAAATTATCGGTGGCGCCCCGAGAACCGTTCACGCTCTCGTGAGTTCCCAACTCCGGTCACGAAACAGGCGGATGGTCGCTTTCGCGGACGCCTGCGAAAGATTTGAGCTGTGCGTGACCGCTTTTTTCACGCATCCCGTCGTTGGGTCGGGGAACAATCGGGAGGCTGCATGACAAAGCGCGTGCGTAAGGCGGTGTTGCCGGTGGCTGGTCTGGGAACGCGGGTTCTTCCCGTGGCCAGGGCCACGCCCAAGAATCTGCTGAACGTTTTCGACCGGCCGATACTGTCCTACGTGATCGAAGAAGCCCGGGCGGCGGGCATCGAGCACTTCGTCTTCATCACCAGCCGCGGACAAGGCGCCATCGAGGACTTCTTCGACGGCAATCCGGAGATCGAAGGCGCCCTGGAGGCCAAGGGCAAGACGGACGTCCTGGCCGAGGTTCGACGGGACATCCTGCCCCCCGGCTCCATGAGCTTCGTGCGGCAGATGGCGCCGCTGGGCCTGGGCCACGCCGTGTGGTGCGCTCGCGACATCATCGGCGACGAACCCTTCGCGGTCATGCTGCCGGATATGCTGATGGCCGCCAAGACGCCCGCCCTGGCGCAGGCGATTTCGGCCTACGAGAAAACCGGCGGCAATATCGTGGTGGTCGAGCCCGCCCCGGACGGCGAGGCCCACAAGTACGGCATCGTGGCGCTGGACGGCCAGGACGGCCGCCTGAACCGGATGACCGGCATGGTGGAAAAGCCCGCGCCGGGGACCGAGCCCTCGAACCTGTTCATCTCCGGGCGCTACATCCTGCAGCCCGAGATCTTCGCGCTGCTGGAAAAGCAGGGCAAAGGCGCCGGCGGCGAGATCCAGCTTACGGACTCCATGGCCGAACTGATGAAGGTCCAGGACTTCCACGCCCTCGAGTACGAGGGAACGACCTATGACTGCGGCGACAAGATCGGCCTGCTTCGGGCCAACGTCGCCTTCGCCCTGCAGCGGCCGGAGTTCGCCGACACCGCCCGCAAGGCGATCAAGGAACTGCTCTAGACCTTGCGGCTCCTGATCTACGGCTACGGGTTCGCGGGAAAGGCCCTGGCGCGCCGGATGGCGGCCAAGGGCTGGTCGGTCTCGGCCACCTTCCGCGACCCCGGCGCGGTCGCCGCCATGCGGGCCGAGGGGATCGACCCCGTGCCCGCGGGCGACAAGGCGGCGATCGCCGAGCGGCTGGGCGACACCCAGGCCGTGCTGGTGACGCCGCCGCCGGGCCCCGAGGGGTGCCCTGCCCTGCAGGTGCTGGTTCCAGCCCTGGCGCAGGCCGGGGCCTTTCCCGACTGGATCGGCTACCTCTCCACCACCGGCGTCTATGGCGACCGGCGCGGCGGCTGGGTGTTCGAAGCCAGCCGGCTGGCGGCGCAGTCGCCGGAAGGCGCGCGGCGAGTGGCGGCCGAACGCGACTGGCTGGAAGTCGGCCGCGGCATGGGGCTGACCGTGACGGTCCACCGCCTGCCGGGGATCTATGGCCCAGGACGATCGGCCTTCGATCGCCTGCGGGAGGGCCGAGCGACGCGCTATGCCCTGCCCGGCCACGTCTTCAGCCGCATTCACGTGGACGATCTGGCGAGGGGCCTTGCGGCGTCGATCGCGCGCCCACGGGCTGGGGGCATCTACAATCTCTGCGACGACGAGCCGGCGGCCAACAGCAAGGTGATCGCCCATGCAGCCAAGCTGCTCGGGATCGAGCCGCCGCCGGAGCGGCCGGTCGACCTGGAGGCGATGGCGCCGCAGGCTCGGCGGTTCTATGCGGAGACAAAGCGGGTTTCGAACGCCCGCGCCAAGGCCGAGCTGGACTGGCGGCCGGCCTTCCCCAGCTATCGCGAAGGCCTGGACGCGATCCTGAAGGCGGGGGGTTAAGGCGGCCTCCATACGCCTGTCATCCCGGTTTGCGTAGCAAGACCGGGACCCATACGCACCTGATCAGGCAGGATATGACGCCTCGCCAACTTCCGCATTTCGGAGCGTATGGGTCCCGGTCTTCGGCTTTGCCGAAACCGGGATGACAGCCTTGGTGGAAGGCGACCGTCAGAGCGGTTGGGGCAAGACCTCCTCGAGGGCGCTGATCAGGCGGGCGACGTCCTGCGGGCGGGAAAGCCGGTGGTCGCCGTCCTTCACCAGGGTGAAGACCACGTCCTCGCCGCGGATCGCCTGGGCGAGCTCCAGCGCATGGCGCCAGGGAACGTCCGGATCGGCCCCGCCCTGGAGGATGCGGACGGGCATGTCGAGATTGACCGGTCCAGGCAGGATCGACCAACGGGCGCCGTCTTCCAGCAGATTGCGGGAGATCGGATAGGGATCGCCATAGTCCGAGGGCCGCCACCAGATCCCGGTCTCGGCGAGTTCGGCG
>JAEXKM010000360.1 GCA_023445705.1 Pseudomonadota bacterium | reverse complement strand
ATCCGCCCCCGGTCGCTGGTGACGATCTGAGAGGCTTCCTCGTCCAGCAGGTCTTCCAGGTGGCGGGCCAGGGCCAAAAGCGGCGCCTCGATCCTGGCCAGCGCCGCGGCGGCCTCGCGTGCGGTCGTGCGGACCAGATCGAGCGCCGGCCGCGCCCCGCACTCCATGCCGATGTCCGAGGGCGCCGCCCGCGCCCGCAATTGTTCGATCACGGCCACCAGGAAGGACTCGATCGGGCCGATCGGATTGACCTCGCCGTTTGGCGGGGCGATGCGGCCCGACCAGCCTTCACCAGGCAAGGCCGCAGCCGCCTGGATGGCGTCGCTCAGGGCCTGCCGCGCATCGTCCCGGTCGCCCAGCATGTCCATCAGGCGGGCCTCCAGGCCACGCCCGCGCCGCCCGCGGCCTTCCGGCCCGCGGATCCATCGGCGCAGCTCAGCCGTCTCCTGTCCGGACAGCGCCGCGGCGAAGGCGGCGTCGGCCGCGTCGAATAGGTGGTGCCCCTCGTCGAAGACGATGCGCTTGAGCTGGGTGGTCTCCCCATCGGCCTTCGAGCCGCGCGCCGCGCGGGCGCCGTCGAAGGCGGCCTGGGTCAGCACCAGGGCATGGTTGGCGATGACCAGGTCGGCCTTGCGCGAACCTCGGATCGCCTTCTCCACGAAACAGGCGCGATAGTGCTGGCAACCTGTGTGGATGCACTCGCCGCGCCGATCCACCAGGTTCGCCGCGCTCGCCTGGCCCGCCGCCGGCACGGCGAACAGGGTCGGCAGCCAGGCGGGAAAGTCACCGCCGGTCATGTCGCCGTCGCGGCTGGCGCGCGCCCATCGGGCGGTCAACCCGACACCGATCAGATCGGCCCCGCCGAGCTGGGCGGTGTTGGTCATGTCCTGCAGGTTCAGCAGGCAGAGATAATTCTCGCGCCCCTTGCGGACGACCGCCTTCTTCGCCCTGACCTTGGGATCGGGAAAGATCGCGTGGCTTTCGCGCTCGATCTGGCGCTGAAGCGCGCGGGTGTAGGTCGACACCCACACCGACGGTCCATTGGCCTCGGCCCACAGTGACGCCGGCGCGAGATAACCCAGCGTCTTGCCGACCCCCGTCCCGGCCTCGGCCAGCATCATCCTGGGCTCGCCCTCACGCTCACGCGGCAGGAAGGCGAACGCCGCCTCGCTGGCGTATTCCGATTGCGAAGGCCGCGCCTCGTCGAGGCCGGCGCGCTGCAGAAGGTCGGCCAGCCGCCGGGCCGACTCCTCCGGCTCGATGGGGCGGGAGGTCGCCTCGCCGGGCGGCGCCTGGTCCTCCCATTCGGCGATGCGGGTCCAGACGTCGAGGCCCGAGGTCCGGAACTGGTTGCCGACCGGCTGGGAGCGCAACGCCTGAACCACGGCCGGACCCCAGGCCCAGCCCCCCCGCATCAAGGTCTCGGCGATGGCGAGCGCTTCTTCGCGGCTCGGTTCGGGGGCGGTAGCCAGTTCGTCCAGCAAGCGACGGCACGCGTCACGCAGCGCCTGGGCCTGCGCCTGGGCGCCGCGCGGCTCAGGCTGTCCCAGCGCCAGGGCGAGCCCCGCGGCGGAGGGCGCGCAGAAACGTGCCGGTCGTACGAAGGCGTAGAGCTCCAGCGCGTCGAACAGCCCGGGCAAACGCGGGGGCGCATTCAAACCCAGCCTGCGCGCGGTCATGGCGGCGTGCGCCACCAGCACGGGTCCCTGTTGCATCAGATCACGCGCATCGGGCGCGCGGATCGCCTGGGCGCCGGCGGCATCGGCCACGGCGGCGCGGGGCCCCGGCAGGACCACCAGGGCCGGGGCAAGATCCAGACTCACGGCAGGCGCATTCACCCCTGACGACTAGCGGATTTTCGCTGGAAACGGAACGCGAACAATCGACGCTTGACGCCAACAAGCTCCACCGGAACAATAAGGGAACAAGACAGAGGGCAGTAGATGGGCTTTAGGGTAGATTGGGTTTCATTGGCTGGACTCAGCACGGATGAGGCGCTGGGCCGACTTGGCCTTCTCAATACTGGCGAAGAGGTCGATTACCCACCGCGCGATGGCTACATGTGGGGCGTCGCGTCTGATGGCCGCGTCATCATCGCCGCCGAGGGCTACGGGGCGTTCACGGCCGACGAGCTGGCGATGCTCTCGGCAGGCGCGTCTCTGGTCGCCGCCAGTGCTGAGGACAACTTTTGCACCACGTCGATCCGGGGCTACGGGAACGGCCAAAAGCTGTGGTCCGCAGCCTGCGGCGGCGAGGACGAGGCGGATCCCCAAGACGAGATAGTCACGAGCGGTCGGCTCCCCCCGGAGTATGAGCGTACCTACGCAAGGTACGCCGCTGAGCATCGAGACGGGGAGGAGCTCCATATGGAATGGGTGGCCCTCGATGTCGCCTCCGAGCTCACCGGCTGGGGGCCAGAAAGCGAGATCGGCTCCGATCTGAAGTTCTTCGTCGCCGCACGTCAAAGACGTCCTGGCGAGGTTCGGCCAGCCAAGCCCGTGAACAAGCTGTGGTTCGCCGCCTTCGTCGGCGTCGTGGCGGCGCTCATCCTCTTCCAGATCTTCCGAAGCTGAGCCGCAGAGGCGCCTTGCGCGAAACGGAACAGGAACATCATATGGGCGCATGGCCGACGCCCCGGCGCTCCCGCCCGATCTCCTGCCCGATAAGTTTTCCGCCTGGTTCGAAGGCCGAGGCTGGAGCGCGCGCGCGCACCAACTGGAAATGGTGGCCAAGGCGCGCGAAGGACGCGACGCCCTGCTGATCGCCCCAACCGGCGGCGGCAAGACCCTGGCCGGGTTCCTGCCCAGCCTGATCGAACTAGCGGAACGTCCGCCGGCCAACGCTCCGCCGGGGCTTCATACCCTCTACATCTCTCCGCTGAAGGCGCTGGCGGTGGACGTCGAGCGCAATCTGATGGCGCCCATCCTCCAGATGGGGCTACCGATCGTCGCTGAGAGCCGCACGGGGGACACCGGGATATCGCGACGGCAGCGGCAGAGGGTGAAACCGCCGGACATCCTGCTGACCACGCCGGAGCAACTCGCCCTGTTCTGCGCCTGGGAGGGCGCCCGGCTCTATTTCGAAAACCTCTCCTGCGTGATCCTGGACGAGATCCACACCCTGCACGGTTCCAAGCGCGGTGACCTGCTGGCCCTGGATCTCGCGCGGCTGCAACAGTTCGCGCCAAACCTGCGCCGGGTCGGACTTTCGGCGACCGTCGACGACCCCGACGTCATCCGCCGCTGGCTGGCCTACGGCAGGCTCGGCGAAGATGCGCCCGAGACCTCGCCGCCTCATGAGTCGATTGCGCTGGTCAGGGGCCCTGCCGGCGCGCAGCCGGTCGTCGACGTCCTGCTTTCCGAAGGCCGCGTCCCCTGGGCCGGCCACACCGCCAAGCACGCGATGGACGAGGTCTACGAGGCCATCAAGGGCGCCAAGACCGCGCTCGTCTTCGTCAACACCCGCTTCCAGGCCGAGTTCGCCTTCCAGGAACTGTGGCGGCTGAACGAGGACAACCTTCCCATCGCCCTGCACCACGGCAGCCTGGCCGCCGAGCAGCGCCGCAAGGTCGAGGCCGCGATGGCGCGGGGCGAACTGCGCGCCGTCGTCTGCACCTCGACCCTCGACCTCGGCATCGACTGGGGCGACGTCGATCTCGTCATCCATGTCGGCGCGCCGAAGGGCGCCTCGCGGCTTGCCCAGCGCATCGGCCGCGCCAACCACCGCATGGACGAGCCGAGCCGGGCGATCCTCGTACCCGCCAACCGCTTCGAGGTGATGGAGTGTCAGGCGGCACTCGACGCCAACTATCTC
>JAEXKM010000358.1 GCA_023445705.1 Pseudomonadota bacterium | reverse complement strand
CCTGGTTTAGAATCGAACAGACCGGATAACGCTAGTTCGACGAACGCTTTACGGCCTTTGGAAGACAAGCTATTCAGCGGCCCGCTGTCCATCTCGGCCAAAGCTTCAAGCGTTTTATCCGAAGACTCATACCGTAAAACAGGTTCAATGTAGGGCTCTGCGGCAAATTCCCCGCTGCTATTCAAGAGACTGCGTCTTGAGTCCGCGACTGAAGGATCGGCAATTCGAAAGCTGGTTTCTATATATGAAATGAAGAAGTCCTGAATGCGGCGAAAACCGCCAATTGGATCTAACATGATTTCCTTCTCCTGTAATTTATTGGGCGTACAGCTCGTTATTCTGCAAATCAGCGTATAAATCGACTAACTGCTTCTGATGTATCGCTTTGTTTTCATCATCAAACGGCGCGACTTCATGTGCCGTTCGCATCGCCCGTAGGGTATTTGCCAGATCCAAACGTCCGGCTGACATTTTATCCGTGATAGCGAGTTTATCCGGGAGTGAACCTTGCGATGCTATGCCAGGATCCAGTTCACTATGATTTTCCGGGGAAAGGTGCAAAGGGGACAGCGCAATCGCATTCTGAATGACGACGTTTTCCATCCGTAGGCGAAGATGTTGTTCCTTCATTTTCTCTGCTTCTTCACAATCTTCGTTCTCAATGGTGCCGCAAATCAGAAAGCGTCTGGGCAAATCGCCGCCGTGTAATCGGTCTTTCAGCGTTGGCAGCCAGAAACGCGCAGCGGAACATTCGACACGTTCAATGACGGCGAGAATCGTTCGAGGACAAGAGGCTTCGCTCAACAATAAACCCTGATAAAACGGCGTTGCCATATTATTTCCCGCACGAACCCAAAGATCTTCACAGGAAATCATCGTTGGATCGGCGATCTGTCGGATGGAGCGGCCTGAAGAAATCAGCGATTCGGCAATAGCAAGGAAGTCTTGTGTCTCCGGGCCATATAGCAATGGACACTCGCCGGCCAACATCAACGCCAGAAATTGCGTCATGAGTATCTTTCCGTCAGACGTCAGTAGCTTGTTCTCTCTGACGGTATGACCGAACTCTTCGCAAGATACGACTCTCGCTTGCACCGGGAGGCGTACTTCGGGAATCGCTGAGTAAGCCATACGACGAGCCTTCTCAGCAATGGCGATATCTATTTTTTCGAGTTCAATTTGCGCCTGAGCGGTATGTTCTTCGATATCTGTTAAAGATGCCAAACAGTCTTCATGTTCACAGGTCAAAGAAGCCAGTATCTGACGCTGGTTTTCGTTCTGAGCGCATAAATCAGCGTTGGCGTCTTTCAGACGGCTAATTTCGCTTTCGAGATACCCTTTTTCCTGTTTGAGCGTTTGTTCTATATTCGCTTGCTTTTCTGCAAAATCAATGTGTAATTTTTCTTCTTCGAGTTGCCGTAATTGTGCGAGCTTCTCTTCGATCTCGCTTTTACTTGTCTTCTCAAAAACGGCCATTTCCGTTTCAATAACTTCACGACGTCGCCGTCGTTCAATAGAAAACTCTTTCTCGAGCGCCTTAATCTGTTCGGCGCGCAATGCGACTCGCTCTTCTTTCGCAATGTTTTTTATCTGATGGTCGAGAAGGCGGGTGATATGCTGGTCCTTCAACACCGCTTCAGTAAATTGACGAGCCAGTGAATCCTCTTCTTCCAGTTTCTTCGCCAGCTCTCCAGCCCGGAGCGTTTGAGCGGCAGCCAGAAGCGCTTCGGTGCCGGATGTTAATTCCCCATTTTGCTCGTTTGTATGCACCCGAAGCCACGAAGCTACCGCGGCTGTTGAATCAGCGCAGGAAACTAGTCGAATAACGTTTTCGATGTATTGCTTATCCGGCGTCCAGTCATGGACCTGGGTTGGTGATGCATCGACATCGGGCATATAAAATAAATTTTCGCTTTCAGATATACCGGATACGATAATTACGCCGTTTTCATTGAAATCATATTCGTAAACGTTCTGATTTCTGGACAGGATAAGGCTGCCTGATTTCGATTCCGCCAGATTAGCCAGAATAAGCGCATCGGACCCGAAGCGGATAGCCCATAATCCCGGTTCGCCGTCTGCCGTTATGCCATCGAAACTTAATCTACGACGCGCCTCCAGCAGTGATTGCCCGGAAGATAAATCATAATAAGGATAAATACGACGGGTGTGTTTCGCCTGAGTCTTGTTTCGAGGACCTGGACCCACCTGAAAGGCAGCCCATTCTTGCGGGCGAAATTGTAAAAGGTCAGTTCCGTTAAACCCGACTTCCCCTGTACGAGGAAATTTCTTCTTAGGATTGTCGATCACACTCCAGCCATCTTGGGTTTCCTGCGCGACAACTTTGAAGTACGACTGGTAATTTCTGCGGTCATATTGACCAAGATACCATGGAATTTCACTCATTGTTATTTTCCTTATTATCTCGGACCCAGCATGAGTCGCCCGTCTCGCCATGTCAGACGTATTTTCCCGCCGGAATGGCGAGCGG
Organism: Pseudomonadota bacterium; assembly: GCA_023445705.1. Taxonomy (GTDB): domain Bacteria; phylum Pseudomonadota; class Alphaproteobacteria; order Caulobacterales; family Caulobacteraceae; genus Phenylobacterium. The sequence goes on along the minus strand of JAEXKM010000358.1, from coordinate 1,242 downwards.
AGGAAACCAAATTGCTTGCTTCCTTCTCGCCGTCCGGCGCGAGGGAAGAAAAACATCCCGGAAGCAGCGATTTCAACCATAAGAAAGAGGCGTCATCGACAGGATAAACATAACCAGAATCCGTTGGGCCTCCGTTTCTGAGTGTGTGACGCCGTATTCCCGCGGCAAGCGCGTCAGGCAGACCGCAATCAGTGATAAGACATAGCAGATGATTTTTGGTGATGCGTTTAAACACGGGTTGCCGGTTTTTTGCGCCAGCAGCGATAATAGCTGCAGTTCTAGAAAGATAATGTATTGTTTTTTTTCCGGAAACAACCCGATAAATATCATGATCTCGCCCGCCAGGGTGATTATGATATGACAGCGAAGCAGACTCTTTATCCTCAGAACCATGCTGCTGAAATCTTCCTGAACGCCAGTTCCAGACAGCCGCTGGCTCGTGTAGTTCAGCTGTGCGCTCCGTTGAGACCAGTGAAAGTGGTGTTGTATCGGATGACGACGGTGCTTCGATAAGCGGCCATCCCATACGTTGGGATAATGCAAGAGGATTAGCTAGTGCTGCTCCAAATACAGGCGGCGACCAGAGGCTTACACCGCAACGACGAAAACTATTTCCACCCAGCCCAGCGACCGCTTTTTGAAAATCATCCATCAGACTGGCGCAGACTGCGCCTTCCACAACAATCAGACTATTTTCTCCATTGCGAATATAAAACAATGAAGGTTTAACTAATGTCCATACCCGACCTTTCCAGCCTGGCCGCAAGCGCGGCTCGATCAGACCCGCATGATGTAAACAACGAATCAAATGCCATACGTTGAGATCACCGGTCACAGACTTGAGAAGCTCGATTAATTCAGCTTCTTCCCAGCCGCTGGCTCCACTCGCGTAAATCGCTTCGAGGAGGTGATCGCAACACGCTTCGCTATCTTCCCACTCAAACAATCCTTCGAAATTAAACGCCGGTGCCTTTAGTGAAGACGTCAACCAATCGCAAAGCAGTTCAAACCGGTATCTTGCGCTTTCACCTAAAGTAGGGTGCGGTATGGCGCGGGTGAAAAAACGCGCGCGACGCCGCCAGAGCGGCGTTTGTTCACCCGCCTTAAGGACTGGCTCGATGAAAAATTCACCGTTAAGCGGCTCAGAAGAATTCAGCCGACCATCTATTACAGAAATATTGGTTCCTGCTTCATCATTCATGGTTGAATATATTTTGTAGCGCCGCGTATCTGACTCAACAT
>JAEXKM010000321.1 GCA_023445705.1 Pseudomonadota bacterium | reverse complement strand
GGACGGCAAGGCGCTGGACGTGTTCTATGTGCAGGACGCCGCCGGCGCCGCCTATGGCGCCGACACGCCGCGGGCCCTGACGCGCCTGACCGACACGCTGGAAGCGGCCGGCCGCAGCGAGGGGGCCAAGGCCGAGCCACGGCGCGTCACCGACTTCGGCCGCGCCGCCGCCTTCACCATCACCCCGACCGTGATGCTCGACAACGACGCCTCGGAGGCCTCGACGGTGGTGGAAGCCTCGGGCCGGGACCGGCCGGGCCTGCTGGTCGCCCTGGCCCGCAGCATCGCCGACGCAGGCCTCTCGATCCTGTCGGCCCACATCGACGGCTATGGCGAGCGGGCGGTGGACGCCTTCTACGTGACCGAACCGGATGGCGGAAAGATGAGCGACCCCAAGCGGATGGCGGCGCTGAAGTCGGCCATGATGGCCTCGCTCGTCGAGGTCGAGGCCTCCGCATCCAAGCCCCGCGCCAACCTGCAACGCGCCCGCGCCAGCGTGGCGCGCTAAATTTCCTTCTCCCCTCGGGGAGAAGGTGGACCGCGCAGCGGGCCGGATGAGGGGAAGTGGCTTCGGCCGCCACCCTTCCCAAAAGGGAGAAGAGACTTCGGAGCTCCCTAACTTTCGTCATCCCCGACCGCGCATGCGTGCCGGGGATCCATAAGCTCGGGAGTTCTCGCCGAAGTGCGGCGTCCATGGATGGCCGGGACCTTCCGGCCCGGCCATGACGAAGCTTGGGGGAAGCTGGTTGCAGCCTCGTCTCTTGACCGTGTCAGGCGGCCGGAGCACACAAACCCCCGTGACCGCGCCCGCTGCCTCGCCGCCCAAAAGCGGCCTAATCCGCTCGTCCCTGTTGCTGTCGGGTCTGACCCTGGTCAGCCGGTTCATGGGGCTTGCGCGCGACCTGGTGCTGACGGCGCGGCTGGGGGCCAGCGCGACCATCGCGGCTGACGCCTACTATACGGCCCTGGCCTTCCCGAACCTCTTCCGCCGGATCTTCGCCGAGGGCGCGTTTTCCTCGGCCTTCGTGCCGGCCTACACCAAGACCCTGACGGGCGAAGGCCAGGCCGAGGCCGACCGCATCGCGTCCGACGCCCTGGCGACCCTGGCCGCCGCCACCATCGCCCTGACCATCGCCGCCCAGCTCGCCATGCCCTGGCTGATGTACCTCATCAATCCGGGCTACGCCTCCGACCCGGTGAAGTTCAAGCTGGCCATCGTGCTGACCCAGATCAGCATGCCCTACCTGCCATGCATGGCGATCGGGGCGCTGCTTTCGGGGGTGCTGAATGCGCACCGGCGCTTCATCGTCACCGGCATCTTCCCGACCATCCTCAACCTGGTCATGCTGATCGCGGTGATCCCGCAGACCGATCCGGTCCGCGCCGCCTTCGCAGCCTCCATCGGCATTCCCATCGCCGGGATACTCCAGGCCAGCCTGCTCTGGTGGGGGGCGGCCAAGACCGGCGCCCGCATCCGGCTGCGTTGGCCCAAGCTGACGCCCGAGATCAAGGCGCTGATCTCCCTGGCGGTGCCGGGCGCGATCGCCGCCAGCGCGGTCCAGATCAACATCTTCATCTCGGGCATCCTGGCCTCGCAGGTCGCCGGCGGCCGCGCCTGGACCGAGGTCGCCGCGCGGCTTTATCAGCTCCCGCTCGGCCTGATCGGGGTGGCGGTCAGCGTGGCCCTGCTGCCGCGCCTCTCCAGCGCCGTGCAGGCCGGCGATCACGAGGACGCCCAGAACGCCACCGATCAAGCGGTGATCTTCTCGCTGGCCCTGACCGCCCCGGCGGCGGCGGCCCTCATCGCCATGCCCTATTTCCTGATCGACGGGCTGTTCACGCGGGGCGTCTTCACCCAGATCGACGCGCGCGAGACCGCCTGGATCCTGCTGAACTACGGTTGGGGCGTCCCGGCCTTCGTCCTGGCCCGGGTTCTGCAGCCGGCCTTCTTCGCCAGGGCCGATACGCGCGCGCCCATGCGCTTTGGCCTGATCTCCGTGGGCGTGAACATCGCCCTGGGCCTCGCCCTCTTCCAGGTCATCGGGGTGAAGGGTATCGCCGCGGCGACCAGCGCCGCGGCTTGGATCAACGTCGCTCAGATGGTCCTGCTGCTGGCCAAGCGCGGCGACTATTCGCCGACCAAGGCCGCCTGGGGCCGCATCTCGCGGATCGCGGCGTCCAGCGTGGCGTTCGGCGCCTTGCTCGGCTTCGCCTCCTTCGAACGGGTCTGGATCGAGGCGCCGTTGCGCGGGTTCAACCTGCTCGGGCTCGGCGCCAAGGAGATCGCCGTCCTCTCCGTCGCCGCCGTCGGGGTCGCCGCCTACGGCCTGCTGTTGCTGGCTTTCCGCGGCATCACCGTCACCGAGATCAAGGCCGCCCTGCGCCGCCGTCCGGGCGACAGCGCGGTCAGCGCCGACCTCTGACAGGCTTGCCCTCGGGCGCTGCAAGGCTTATTCGCATCGGCATGGCTTTTCGACGAAACACGTGGCGATGGCGTAGCGCCTGATCCCCGCACTTCACGGCGCGGATGCGCGCGCCTGCCTGCTCCTCTTTCAAAAAGCCTGATCCCATGACCGACCAAGCTCCTCCCGCCTATTCGGGTCCGCGTCGCGTGCTGTCCGGCGTCCAGCCGTCCGGCGCCCTCCACCTGGGTAACTATCTCGGCGCGCTGGTGAAGTTCGCCCGCCTCCAGCACGAGGTGGAGACCTTCATCTTCGTGGCCGACATGCACGCCATCACCGTGTGGCAGGACCCGAAGCTGCTGGCCGACCAGGTGCGCGAGATCGCCGCCGCCTACCTCGCCTCGGGCCTCGACCCCAAGGTCGCCACCATCTTCCCGCAGTCGGCCGTGCCCGAGCACGCCGAGCTCGCCTGGATCTTCAACTGCGTCGCCCGCCTCGGCTGGCTCGACCGGATGACCCAGTTCAAGGAGAAGTCGGGCAAGCACAAAGAGCGCTCGAGCGTCGGCCTCTACACCTACCCGGTGCTGCAGGCCGCCGACATCCTGCTCTACAAGGCGACCGAGGTTCCGGTGGGCGACGACCAGCGCCAGCACCTGGAGCTGACCCGCGACGTGGCTGCGAAGTTCAATCACGACTTCGAGGTCCCGGCCTTTTTCCCGCTGCCCGACGCCCTGACCCAGGGGCCGGGCGCGCGGATCATGTCGCTGCGGGATGGTTCGGCGAAGATGAGCAAGTCCGACCCGTCGGACAACTCGCGCCTCAACCTGCTCGATGACGCCGACACCATCGCCCAGAAGGTCCGCAAGGCGAAGACCGATCCCGAGCCGCTGCCGGAAACCCTGGACGAGCTGAAGGCGCGACCCGAGGCCGAGAACCTGGTCGGCATCTACGCCGCCCTCGACGGCCGCACGTCCGCGCAGGTTCTGGCCGAATTCGCCGGCCAGGGCTTCGGCGCCTTCAAGCCCAAGCTCGCCGACTTGGCGGTGGAGAAGCTCGGCCCGGTCAGCGCCGAAATGCGCCGGCTGATGGCCGACCCGGCCGAGATCGACCGCGTGCTCGCCGCCGGCGCCGCCCGTGCGCGCGAGGCCGCCGCCCCGACCCTGGCCGAGGTCAAGAAGATCGTCGGCTTCTGGGGTTCCTGACTTCCCTCGATGTCATCCCGGAAGCCGCGTAGCGGCTGTCCGGGACCCATGAACACCTGATGCTCCAGGATGTGACGCAGGCCTCGCCGCATTCTGCAAGCTGAGCGCGTATGGGTCCCGGTCTTGCTCCGCAAACCGGGATGACACGCGGGATGGCTTGCCGAACTGCGAACTCCGAGCCACCGTCCCGCCATGAGCCAGCGCAAGTTCCTCGTCATCGCCGACGACAGCCCGGAGTTCCAGGCGGCGCTGCGCTTCGCCTGCCGCCGCGCGCGCTCGACCTCGGGCCATGTCGCGCTTCTGCGGGTGATCGAGCCGGCGGTCTTCGAACACTGGAGCGGCGTGCGCCAGGAGATCGAGCGCCAGGCGCGGGAGGAGGCCGAAGCCGTCCTCCAGAAGATGGCCGAGTTCGTCATCGCCGAGACCGGTGAGCCGCCGGAGTTCGTCATCGTCCACGCCGAAAGCACCCGGGCCGGCATCCGCAAGGTGATTTCCGAGGACCCGGCCATCAAGGTCCTGGTCCTGGCCGCCGCGGTCGGCGGACGCGGCCCTGGCCCGCTGGTTTCCTCGATCGCCAAGGATGGCGTGAAGTGGGGAACCCGCAAGGTGCCGGTGACGGTGGTGCCCGGCGACCTGACCGACGAAGAGATCGCGGACCTCGCCTGATTTTCCCTCCCCCTCGTGGGGAGGGACAGGCGGCGCAGCCGCCAGGGTGGGGTTCGGAGTGGGCAGATCCCCACCCGTCTCGTCGCTGCGCGCCGATCCACCCTCCCCATGAAGGGAAGGAGAGGAGAGCAGCGTCGAATCTTCTTCATCGTCATCCTCGGCCGCGTCAGCGTGCCGGGGATCCATACGCGCCAGCATCTATGGATCGCCGGGACCTGCCGGCCCCGCCATGACGAATCGCGGAGGTCGTCCCGCGAGACGGACAACTTGCGATTCCGCGCCCAAAGCGCCACATCTGGCGCATGTTCATCCAGACCGAAGCCACCCCGAACCCCGAGGTCCTGAAGTTCCTCCCCGGCCGCGAAGTCCTCGCCGAGGGCTCGCGCGACTTCCGGAGCATGGAGGAGGCCCAGGTCTCGCCCCTGGCCGCCGACCTGTTCGACATCGAGGGCGTCGACCGGGTGTTCTTCGGGACCGACTTCGTCACCGTCGGCAAGGACGCCCACCACGACTGGCCGCACCTGAAGGCGCCGGTTCTGGCGGCGATCATGGACCATTTCACCTCCGGCCGGCCGCTCTTCGAAGAGAGCGCTGGCGAGGCGGGCGGCCACGACGATGTGGTCTATGAAGGCGAGACCGCGCAGATCGTCGCCGAAATCAAGGACCTGCTGGACACTCGGATCCGTCCCGCCGTGGCTCAGGACGGCGGCGACATCCTCTTCAACCGCTTCGAACCCGACACGGGCGTGGTCTGGCTGCACATGCGCGGCGCGTGCTCGGGCTGCCCCTCGTCGTCGGCGACCCTGAAGGCCGGCGTCGAGAACATGCTCAAGCACTATGTGCCCGAGGTCACCCGCGTCGAGCAGACGCTCTAGGGCGCATTTCGTGGGGGTTTTCCGAACGATCTGCCTGGCGCTGTCCGGCGCTGTGCTTCTGGCTGCGCCGGCCCAGGCCGCAGAGGACGACTGGCCGGTGCTGAAGGGCGCGCGGCTGAACGGGCAGATGCCTTGGGGCGCGTTCGTGGTCTATCGCGCGCCCGGCCAGCCGACCCAGGGGGTGACGCTTTTCCTCCGCGGCGCGGACGAACTGGTGGCGCGGAAGGTCGAGACGAATGGCGGCGACGAGGCGCAGGTGAGCTGGGCGACATCGCGCACCTGCCGCGCCATGGCGCCGGCCCTGGCCGAGCTCGAAAAGGTGCCGCCGGCCCGCATCGACGCGCCGGCTGTCGGCAAGTCGTTCGGTCCGGCCGCCTCGCAGGACGGCGGGGCGAGCTATTTCATCTGGGTGCAGGACGCGCGGGTCGCCGGCAAGCACTCGGCCCAGCTTGAGCTTCGGGCCCTGGACGGTTCTCCGGTCGCGACCTGGATGACCCGCACCATCGAGGCCCTCGCCACGTGCTGGAGCCCCGCCCAGCCATGATCGTCCTGGCTGTCGAGACCTGCCTCTTCGCCTGCTCGGCCGCAGTGACCCAGGACGGCGTGACCCTCGCGAGCCGCATCGAGCCGATGAGCCGCGGTCACCAGGAGCGTCTCACCCCGCTGGTGGCCGAGGTCATGGCGCAGGCCGGTCTTGATTTCGATCGCCTCGACCGCATCGGGGTGACCGTTGGCCCCGGCTCCTTCACCGGCCTTCGGGTCGGGCTCGCCTTCGCCAAGGGGCTGTCGGCGGCCCTGGGCGTCCCGGCCATCGGCGTCGGTTCGCTGGAAGCGCTGGCGCAGCCTTACAAGGGCAGGGTGATCGCCGCGCTCGACGCCAAGCGGGGCCAGGTCTACCTCCAGGCCTTCGCCGACGGCGTGGCGGTCAGCGCTCCGGACGCCCTGGCCATCGAAACCGCCGCTGCGCGGGTCGCCGAGCTTGGGCCCGAAATCCTGATCGGGACGGGCGCTACGTTGCTGGCCGAGGTTTCCCCTTCGGCCAAGGTGATCGAAGCTGACCACGCCGATCCGGCCGCCGTCGCCGCCATCGCCGCCGTGCGGCCGGTCTCGCCGCCCCGGCCGCTCTATCTGCGCGCGCCCGACGCCAAGCTGCCCGGCGGCCGCGACCTATGATTCTCCGACCTGCCGCGGCGGAGGAGGCGCCGGCGCTGGCGGCCGTTCACGCCCGCGCCTTCGATCATCCCTGGTCGGGTGAGGACATCGCCGAGCTGATGGCGTCGCCGGGCGTCTACGCCCTGGCCGCCGACGCCAGCGGGCCGCTCGGTTTCATCCTCTGCCGGGCGATCGCCGGCGAGGCCGAGATCCTGACCCTGGCCGTCGACCCCGACTTTCGCCGGCAAGGCCTGGCCCGCGCGCTGGTCGAGGCCGCCGCCGCCATCGCCCGCACGGCGGACGCCGACGTCATGTTCCTGGAGGTTTCGGCAGAAAACCTGCCGGCCATCGGCCTCTATGAAGGCGCCGGTTTCGTCCGCGCTGGGCGACGTCCCCGCTACTACGATCGGGGCGCCGCCGGGATGGTTGATGCGATCATCATGCGCCTCGAACTTGGCCGCACGGGATAGTCGCCCTATCCTAGGGAAACTTGAGACCGAGGAGACTGTTCGTGGACCGCATTGAGAGCCTTTGCATCGAAAAGGGCATGCGCATGACCGAGCAGCGCCGTGTCATCGCGCGCGTGCTTTCGGCCGCCCACGACCATCCCGATGTGGAAGAGCTGTATCGCCGCGCGCACGAGGTCGATCCGCACATCTCGATCGCCACGGTCTATCGGACCGTGCGGCTCTTCGAAGAGGCCGGGATCATCGCCCGCCACGACTTCCGCGACGGCCGCTCGCGCTACGAGGAAGCCACCGACGTCCACCACGATCACCTGATCGACATGAAGAGCGGCAAGGTGATCGAGTTCGTCGACGAGGAGATCGAGGCCCTTCAGGAGGCCATCGCCCGCAAGCTCGGCTACAGGCTGGTGGACCACCGGCTCGAGCTCTACGGCGTGCCGCTGGAGGAGTAGGCGGCCATAGGGCGCGCTTGCGCCCGGCTATCCACAGCCCCATAACGCGCCAATGACCGCTTCTGCGCCTTCCAAGCGCCTCTACATCAAGACCTACGGCTGTCAGATGAACGTCTATGACAGCGAGCGCATGGCCGATGTCCTTGCGCCGCTGGGCTATGGCGTGACGCAGACGCCCGAAGACGCCGATCTCGTCGTCCTCAACACCTGCCACATCCGCGAGAAGGCCACCGAGAAGGTTTATTCCGAGCTCGGCCAGATCAAGCTGATGAAGCAGGCGCGAGCCGAGACCGGCGCCCAGATGACCATCGCCGTGGCCGGATGCGTCGCCCAGGCCGAGGGCGAGCAGATCATGCTGCGTCAGCCGGCGGTGGATCTGGTCGTCGGGCCGCAGGCCTATCACCAGCTTCCTGAACTCATCGCCCGCGCCCACCGCGCCCGCGGCGAACGCCTGGCCGCCGACTTCGCCGCCGACGAGAAGTTCGACGCCCTGCCGATCGAGCGCAATCCCGACGGCGTCACCGCCTTCCTCACCGTGCAGGAGGGTTGCGACAAGTTCTGCACCTTCTGCGTCGTGCCCTACACGCGCGGCGGTGAGTGGTCGCGCCCGGTCGAGACCATCCTGGCGGAGGCCCGCGACCTGGCCGCCAAGGGCGTGCGCGAGGTCACCCTGCTGGGCCAGAACGTCAACGCCTATGCGGGGGAGGGCGGCCTGGCCGGCCTGGCCCGCAAGCTGGCTAAGATCGAGGGCCTGGATCGCATCCGCTACACGACCAGCCACCCGGCCGACATGGACGAGGCGCTGATCGAGGCCCACGCGGAGCTGCCCCAGCTCATGCCGTACCTGCACCTGCCGGTGCAGTCGGGGTCGAACAAGATCCTCAAGGCGATGAACCGCGCCCACACCGCCGAGAGCTATCTGCGCCTGGTGGAGAAGATCCGCGCCGCGCGGCCCGACATCGCCATGTCGGGCGACTTCATCGTCGGCTTCCCGGGCGAGCGGGACGCGGACTTCGAGGCGACGCTGCAGCTTGTCCGCGACATCGGCTATGCGGCGGCCTTCACCTTCAAGTATTCGCGCCGCCCGGGCACGCCGGCCGCGGCCCTTCCGGGCCAGGTCGACGAGGCGGTGAAGGACGAGCGGCTGGCCCGCCTGAACGCCTTGCTCGACGAGCAGCAGCGCGCCTTCAACGCGGCCCAGGTCGGCAAGGTGCTGCCGGTGCTGTTCGAAAAGCCGGGTCGCCATCCGGGTCAGCTTTCGGGCCGCAGCCCCTACCTGCAGGCGGTCCATGTCGAAGGGCCGGATCGTTTGATCGGGCAGATCGTTCCGGTGCGGATCGAGGTCGCGAACAAGATGAGCCTCGCCGGCGTGCTGGAGATGGAGACCGCGTGAGCCGTCCCGAATACGTACCGCTGTCGGACGCCGCCCTCCGGGCCGTCGCCGGCGCGGCCAGCCGGCACGCGGCGCTGATCGAAGACGCCTTCAACGTTCTCATCGAGACGCCCGGCGGCGGAATTTCCATCGACGGCGACGCCAAGTCGCGGAATGCCGCCAAGCAGGCGGTGTCCGCCATCGCCGCCCAGGCCGACGCGGGTCGCGAGGTCGGCGAGGCCGACGTGCGCGTGGCCATCGGCGCGGCGCGTTCGGGCAGCGGCAAGTCGCCCGCCGGTCTCCCGGCCGGGCGGCGCGGCCAGGTCTCGCCCCGCACCGCCGGTCAGGCGCGCTATCTCCAGGCCCTGGCCAATTGCGAGCTGGTCTTCGGCCTTGGCCCCGCCGGCACCGGCAAGACGTTCCTGGCGGTGGCGCATGGCGCAGGTCTGCTGCTGCGCGGCGAGGTTGACCGGCTCATCGTCTCGCGTCCCGCGGTCGAGGCAGGCGAACGGCTGGGCTTCCTGCCGGGCGACCTGACGGAAAAGGTCGACCCCTACATGGCGCCCGTCTGGGAGGCGCTGACCGACATCCTGGGGGCCGAGCAATTCCGCCGCCGCCGGGAGAAGGGCGAGATCGAGGTGGCGCCGATCGCCTTCCTGCGCGGCAGGACCCTCAGCCACGCCTTCGTTATCGTCGACGAGGCCCAGAACACCACGCGCCTGCAGATGAAGATGGTCCTGACCCGGATCGGCGAGGGGTCGCGTATGGCGGTGACCGGCGACCCGACCCAGATCGACCTGGTCAATCCGGCGGACTCGGGCCTCGCGCACGCGGTGGGCCTGCTGGAAGGCGTCGACGGGGTCGGCGTGAACCGGTTCTCGGTGGAAGATGTGGTGCGTCATCCGATGGTTGAGCGTATCGTCCGCGCCTACGACGCCGATGCGGCCAAGAGCGGACGCGCCATTTGATCGACATCGAAATCGAAGACGAGGCCTGGAGCCGCGCGCTTCCGGACGTCGAGGACCTGGTGGAGGCCGCAGCAGCGGCTGCGCTCGTCGAGATCGACTTCGACGGCGGCGCTCTCACCATCCTACTGACCGACGACGAGAGCGTTCGCGAGCTGAATGCGCGCTTTCGTGGCAAGGACTACGCCACCAACGTCCTGTCGTTTCCCGCCCCGCAGAATCCGGAAGGCCACCTAGGCGATATCGCTCTGGGCCACGGCGTCTGCGCGCGGGAGGCGACCGAGCAGGGAAAGCCGCTCGCCCATCACCTGCAGCACCTTGTGGCGCATGGCGTGCTGCATCTTGTAGGATACGATCACGAGACCGACGCCGAGGCCGAACAGATGGAAGGTCTTGAGCGCGTCATCCTGGCCGGGCTGGGGGTTCCAGACCCCTACGCGGCTGAGCAGGGAGACCATGACTAACTCTTCGGACGGGATATCCAGTCCGCCCGAACCCCCCAGGCGCAGCCGGGGGTTTCGGGCGTTCCTTCGCAGGCTTCGCCGTTCAGGAGGCGAGGCGGTAGCCGCCCCGGCCGGCGCGCCGGAGGCCAATGACCTTGTCGAGCAGGCCGCAGCCTTCCAGTCGATGCGGGTCGCCGACGTGATGACGCCGCGCGTGGACATCGTCGCGGTCGAACTTTCCACGCCCTTCGCCGAGGTGGTCGAGCGGTTCGCGGAATCCGAACACAGCCGCATGCCGATCTATCGCGAGACCCTCGACGACCCGGTCGGCGTGATCCACGTCAAGGACATCTTCCGGCTGCTGGCGGGCCGTGGCCGTAGGCCCGGTCCGGACGACTTCATCCTCCAGAAGCTGCGCCGCGAGGTGCTGTACGTGCCGGGCTCCATGCACGCCGCCGTCCTGCTGCGCCGCATGCAGGCCGAGCGCAACCACATGGCTGTGGTGATCGACGAGTTCGGCGGCACCGACGGGCTGGTGACCATCGAGGACCTGGTAGAAGCCGTGGTGGGCGAGATCGACGACGAGCATGACGAGGCCGCGGTCGTCGCCGTTACGGCGCGTCCAGGCGGCGTCTACGACGTCGATGCGCGCGCGCCCCTGGAGAAGCTCGAGCAGATGATTGGCGAGGCGCTCGCGCCGAGCGAACTGGACGAGGAGATCGACACGGTCGGCGGCCTCGTCTCGGCGCTGGCCGGGCGGGTCCCGCAGCGCGGGGAGGTGATTCCGCACCCGTCGGGCTACGAGATCGAGGTGCTGGATTCCGACGCGCGGCGCGTCAAGCGGGTCCGCTTCTCGCCGGCGCCGCCGGTCGAAACCGCGCAAGAGGCCTGACCTGAAGCTCCCGAGCCCCTGGATCTGGCGGTTGCTGGCCGTCGCGGGCGGTCTCGCCGCCGGCCTGGCGCACCCGCCGTTCGGCCTGCTGCCTGGCCTGCTGGGCTACGGGTTGGTGATGCGCGCCGCGGAGACCGAGGGGCCGCGACCGCTGCGGTCGGCGTTCTTCCGCGCCTGGCTGGCCGGGCTGGGCTATTTTGCTATCAGCGTCTGGTGGATCACCGAGGCCTTCCTGGTCGATGCGGCCTCGCACGGGTGGATGGCGCCTTTCGCGCTGTTGCTGATGGCCGGCGGCCTGTCGCTCTTCTGGGGCCTCGGCGGACTGCTCTATCGCCGCGCCGACATCAAAGGCCCCTGGCGGGTGCTGGTCTTCGCCGGTTGCCTGGCGCTGGTCGAGTGGGTCCGCAGCCACATCTTCACCGGCTTTCCCTGGAACCTGCCGGGCGAGACTTGGCGCGCCGGCGGAGCGATCTCCCAGGGCTCGGCGCTGGTCGGTCCTTACGCCCTGAGCTGGCTGACGATGGCTTTTGGAGCCGCGTTCGCCCTGACGCTGGACAGAGGCGCAAGGCGTGCGCGGTTGCTGCCGCCGGCCATCGCCCTTTTGCTGCTCGGCGGCCTGTTTGCG
>JAEXKM010000319.1 GCA_023445705.1 Pseudomonadota bacterium | reverse complement strand
CGCGCGTCCAGCTGCTCGGCGATCTTCGCCAAACGAACGGCTCCCTGGGGTGTATTTGGAGCTGGCGCCGGAACGGCGATGGCCCCAATCATGAAGCAGCCGAAGAGATCAATGAGGAACTGCAGTCCGAATTCATGAAGTAGCAGGACTGGCTGACCGGCAAACCCCCTATCGCGAAGCTGGTAAGCTGTACCAGCCGCAAATTGCTGGAGTTCGGAGAAGCTCAGGCTGTCAACGACCTCGCCATTCGAAAAATGCTCGAAGGCGGCCGCGTCGGGAGAGTTCGCAGCTAGATCCAGCAAGCGGTCGAGTAAAGTCAATCCTTCTCTCCCGCGCGCGTAGCAGATCCTCCAACATGCAACTGCCAAAGCGCATTCGCACCTATGTCCCGCGTTGGGCCCAGGGCGGCATCCGACGCAGCGGCCCTCTCAAGCATGAGGGGGTAGGCCTCCACCACCGGACCTGTTGTCAGCGCGAACGGTTCGACGCGCTCAAGGGCGCGTTCAATGTAGGGCTCAAGTGCGCGACGCTTGGCCTCGGAACGTGTGCGGTGGCGATCGACGAACGCCGGGAGCACCTCGCGCCCGAACAGCTCCAACGAGTCGCAGATCGCCGAATGTGGATATCGACCTGCCTGTTGGAGCAGAATCATTTGGTCGACCCCTGCCTCCTCGAACAATTCGAACGTCTCTGCGACCGCGGAGGGCGAACCGATCCCCCCCAGACCGGCCATCGGCGCAATCGGCGCTTGTTCGAAGAGGGAGTATAGGTCCGTCGCCGCCGGTTGATGCACGCCAGTCCGGAAGTAATGCGAGAGTCCATAGGCGAAAAATCGGAGCCCGGGCGCGCCAAGCTCGATGGCTTTGTCGTGATCACGGTCGAGCATGAAGCCCGTCAGAACGGCTACATTTGGGTTAACCGCCTGCCCGATTGGAACGCACTCTCGTCGAAAGACATCATAGTATTCTTCGACCCAAAAGCGCGCTTCACGGTGATCGGTGAAGGCGAACGTCAAGGCTCCCATTCCCAGACGAGCAGCAAGCTTCATCGTGTCGCGGCTCGAGCATGCGAGCCAGAGCGGAGGATGTGGCGACTGGATGGGCTTCGGGACGATGTTGCGAGACGGCATCGCGAAATACTTGCCATTGTGTCCCGGATAGGGGCTCGTCGACATCATCCGTATCGTTTCGCGCAGCCCCTCTTCCCACATTGCGCGCTTATCAGAGTATGGCAGCTGAAACCCCTCGAGTTCCATCCGCGAGCTCGATTCACCACTGCCGAACTCGACCCGTCCCCCGCTCAAGATATCAAGCGCACCGAGCCGCTCAGCAATCCGGACAGGATGGTTGTATCGTGGAGAGGTCAAGGCGACGCCGTGCCCCAGCCTTATTGCTTTGGTCCTCTGACTGCACGCAGCCAGAAAAACTTCAGGCGCTGAGCTGTGAGAGTATTCTTCCAGAAAATGGTGTTCCTGAGCCCAGAGGTGGGAAATTCCGATCCGATCTGCGATTTCAGCCTGCTCAAGGGCCTCAGAGTAGACGCGCGCTTCGTCGCCCACCGACCAAGGTCGGGGAGTTTGTAGTTCGTGGAAAATGCCAAACTGCATGGAAATCAACCATCCCCACCGAGCACGTCAAGCGTCGGTCCGATTTTGCACCACAAGTATAGACAAGCGTGAACCAACTGTATCGCAATCGCAAGACAATCCGCTAGCCGTGCGCAAGTGCAAATCCGGTCCGCTGCCAATCGCGCCACTCCCGCCAGAGCAAAACCGCGGCTAGAACACGCGAGGCGCCTAGGCCAAGCCAGATCCCCATTAGACCAAAGCCGAGCAATGGCCCCGCAATGAGCGCTATTGGAACGAGCAAGACCCCTTGAGTGACAAAATTAATACGTCGGGCGCGATTGGCGCCGCCGGTCCCCATCAACAGTCCCGAAATTCCGAAGCCAAGCGCCGTAAAAACGATGGTAATCCCCAACACGCGAGTTTCAGCTTGTGCCAATCGCGCGATCTCCTGCGATCCGGTCAATGCAAACAAGACTTCGTTTGGGAAGAGCCAAAACGGTGCCCCTAAGATGCCCGTAACTACGACGCAGAGCTGAAGTGCTCGAACAGCCCAAGCGGTAGCAATATGGGGCTTCCCTTCTCCGATCGCCTTACCGGCTAACGTCGCTGCAGCTGTCGCAAACGCCTGAGCTGGATAGACAAGAAAAGATGCCAGGTTCATCAACACCGAAAAGCTCGCCAACTGCAACGTTCCAGTTGATTGCACTATAAAATACAACAATACAAATAATGCATAACTTTGAATCGCAAACCTAACATTATGCCAGGTCATAGATATGACTTCCGATTCACTTCGAATCAGCCACAACGAATTCGAGATCTTTGGGAATGCAACATCTCTCGATACGAGAATATACAATATTGCCCCGACCGAAGTTGAAATCGCCATTGCTATGCCGGCTCCCTGAATTCCAAGAGACGGTAGGCCAAATTTTCCGAATATTAGAATATAGGCGGCAAAAAGATTCGTCACCTGCATCGCGGCATCAACAAGCAAGTTGATTATTGTCCTGCCCTTGGCGAGCCAGTATCCGTAAAAGGTACTCACAATGCCCGCAAATGGGGCCGTGATCAGGATCGGTTGGAGGTAATGATAGCCGGCCTGCTGCACAGAGTGGTCATGGATTACCAGCTTAGTTAGAGGCCCAGCTAAGCCCCAGAGCGCTAATCCATAGAGGGTTCCGCCGAAGACACCTAACACGAGCGCGGCCTTGATCGCACGGTTTGCCGCCTCATTGTCGGTGGCCCCCTCCGCTCGTGACACTGCGGCTTGAACAGGTGAATCCAGTGCGTAAAGCGGCGCGAGAAGCAGCATCGCCAAGTATATTGTGACGCCCTGCGCCGCGAGCCCCTCGTGACCAAGGCGTCCGAGCATCGCGATATCGACGACGAGTCGCAGGTTTTGCG
Source organism: Pseudomonadota bacterium (assembly GCA_023445705.1). Taxonomy (GTDB): domain Bacteria; phylum Pseudomonadota; class Alphaproteobacteria; order Caulobacterales; family Caulobacteraceae; genus Phenylobacterium. The sequence goes on along the minus strand of JAEXKM010000319.1, from coordinate 7,907 downwards.
AGATCATGGGCACGAGTATTGGCCACGAGAGCGCCAGTAATTTACCGGTGCTGAGGTGCCCGGAGGCGCTCGCCGTTTTGCTCGCCATAACGCCCTCGCGACAACACTTGCCTACACCATTATACATTGGTGCGCCCGCAAAGCGTCGTCAATGTAGTTGTGGGTGCGGTCGTGATTGCGGTGTCGACGAGCACGCTAGGTGTCTTGTCCCGGTGTGTGGGGGACTCAGTTTAGCTGAGTGCTCACACCGGGAGGAGCTATGGGCCAGGTACTCCACGGCAGCGCCACGACCACGCACGCCGTCCGAGCGGCGATACAGCGATCGAAGGCTCCGCTCAAAGAGCTAGCCGCCAGGTACGGCCTCAACCGCAAGACCGTCGCTAAGTGGAGGAAGCGGAGTTTCCTCCACGACGCGCCGATGGGACCGAAGGCGCCTGGCTCGACAGTGCTGACCCCGGAGGAAGAGGCCGCCGCCGTGGCCTTCCGCAAGCACACGCTACTGCCGCTGGACGACTGCCTGTACGCGCTCCAGGCGACGATCCCGCACCTCACCCGCTCAGCCCTGCACCGCTGTTTCCAGCGGCACAGCATCAGCCGGCTGCCCGAGATCGAAGGCGACAAGGCGGCCAAGAAGACCTTCAAGCGCTACCCGCTGGGCTACTTCCACATCGACATCGCCGAAGTCCGCACCGAAGAAGGCAAGCTCCACCTCTTCGTGGCCGTGGACCGGACGTCGAAGTACGCCTTCGCTCGGCTGGTGAAGCGAGCCACGGGCATGGCGGCCAGAGCCTTCCTCGACGAGCTCGTCGCGGCCGTGCCCTACAAGATCCACACGGTGCTGACGGACAATGGGATCCAGTTCGCCGATCTGCCCAAGAACCGCGACGGCCCGACGGCGAGATGGCGCGGCCATCCCTTCGATCGAACCTGCCAGGAGCACGGCATCGAGCACCGCCTCACCAAGCCCAACCATCCCTGGACCAACGGCCAGGTCGAGCGGATGAACCGCACCCTCAAGCCTAGGTGTTCGACGCGCCTAGTCCGTGGTCTCGACGCCCCAATCCCAGCTGCGTCGGCAGCCCGACGCCGTGAGCGTCGAGGTCTTGAACGCGACCATGGCGCACATCTCATCATTCAAGGCCTTTGGCGGCGCACACTGATCGACGACCTCGCGCCCCGGCTGCCTCAGTGAGCCCGCCCCGTTCATTGCCACGGGTCGCCGACCTCAGTGCCTGGAAGCGGACATCTTGTCGGACGGCTTCGAGCCAGCCTCGAACCTAGCGTGGGAATCTGCGGTAGCGCTGGCGCAAGCGCAGCGAACTCGCGGCGAGCGCCATGCCCACCGGGACACCGCAAGCGCAGGCAGAGTAAGAACGCCACGCCCCGCTTGCCGTGGCTCCCCTGACGCGCCCACCTCAGAACACCCCGCGAACCGTTTTGCAAAACGGACTCCCAAATGCTCCAAAATGGAGCGCCTGACGGTCGGCTAAGTCATTGAAAAACTGGAGCGGGCGATGGGATTCGAACCCACGACATTCAGCTTGGGAAGCTGACGCTCTACCCCTGAGCTACGCCCGCGCGCGGCCTGCGTGCGACGCGGCCGGGCGCGGAACATAGACGGGTCCTTCGCCGGGGCCAAGCGTCCTCGTTTGACCTTGTCGCCGCTTGGTCGCACGATACGGCAAAACACATGTTTGAGGGAGGCCGGCATGGCCGACGGCGAGGTTCAGGCGCAAGCCAAGTTCACGGCGATGGTGGACGGAACGCAGGAAGACTGGATGGCGATCGTGCAGGCCGCCGGTCCGTTCAACCGCGAACTGCCCGACCGGCTGATAAGCCACCTGAACATGCTCAAGGGCGACAGCGGCGGCTATCCGGTCGACCGGCTGGAACACTCCCTGCAGACCGCCACCCGCGCCTTCAAGGACGGCCGCGACGAGGAATACGTCGTCTGCGCGCTCATGCACGACATCGGCGACATCCTCGGCCCGTCCAATCACGCCGAGATCGGCGCGGTGATCATGAAGCCCTACGTGTCGGAGCAAAACCACTGGATGCTCGACAAGCACGGGATCTTCCAGGGCTACTACTTCTTCCACTATCTGGGCCTGGACCGCGACATGCGCGAGCAGTTCCGGGGCCATCCGTACTTCGAATACACGGCCCAGTTCTGCCATCTCTACGACCAGAACAGCTTCGATCCAGCCTATGAGTCCATGCCGCTGGAGGCGTTCGAGCCGATGCTCCGTCGCGTCTTGGCGGCCCCCAAGCGCTCGATCTACCGCAAGGACGCCGCCTAGTCCCTCAGGCGTCCATGTCCAGGGAGTAGCCCGCCGACCGCACCGTGCGGATCGGGTCGGCCATGGCGTCGTCCTTGTTCAGCGCCTTGCGCAGGCGGCCCACGTGGACGTCGACGGTGCGCGCCTCCACATAGACGTCCGAACCCCAGACCGCGTCGAGCAGTTGCTCGCGCGAGAACACCCGGCCGGGGTGCTGCATCAGATAGTCCAGCAGCCGGAACTCGGTCGGGCCGAGGTGGATCTCCTTGCCCGCCCGCTTCACGCGGTGCGCGACGCGGTCGATGGTCAGGTCGCCGATGTGCACCCGGTCCTCGGCCAGGCCCGGCCGAATCCGACGCAGCACCGCGCGGATGCGGGCCGACAGCTCGCTCATGGCAAAGGGCTTGACGATGTAGTCGTCGGCGCCGGTGTCCAGGCCGCGGATGCGATCGCTCTCCTCGCCTCGGGCGGTGAGCATGATGATCGGCACGTTGCGGCTTTCCGAGCGCTGGCGCAGGCGGCGGCAGACCTCGATCCCGGAGATCTTCGGAAGCATCCAGTCGAGGATGATGATGTCGGGCAGGCGTTCGGAAACGAGGGTCAGCGCCTCTTCCCCGTCCCCGGCCACGACGACGTCGTAGCCTTCCTTGTCGAGGTTGTACTGCAGCAGAGTCGAGAGCGCGTCTTCGTCTTCAACGACCAGGATGTGCGGCGTCAATTTCAGATGCTCCTACGGGTTTACAGTCGCAGCGCGTCGGTCTTGGGGCGTTCAGCGGCGATCTTTTCCTCGCCGGTGATCTCGTAGTGGATGATCTCGGCGATGTTGGTCGCATGGTCGCCGATGCGTTCGAGGTTCTTGGCCACGAACAGCAGATGAGCGCAGGCGGTGATCGTCCGCGGGTCGCCCATCATGTAGGTCAGCAGTTCCCGGAAGAGGCTGTTGTAGTGCTCGTCGACCTCGTCATCGCGCGACCAGACGGCCAAAGCCCGGTCCAGGTCCGAGCCGGTATAGGCGTCCAGCACATCCTTCAGGCGTCCCATCACCAGCCGGCCCATCCGCTCGATCGAGCGGGTCAGCGGGCTGATCGGCTCGACCTCGTTGAGGATCATGGTGCGCTTGGCGATGTTCTTGGCGAGGTCGCCGCAGCGCTCGAGGTTCGAGGCGATCTTCATCGCCGCGACCGTCTTGCGCAGGTCGTTGGCCATGGGCTGGCGCAAGGCGATCAGGCGGATCGCCTTGCGCTCGATGTCGGCCTCCAGCAGGTCGAGGCGCTCGTCGCGCCCCACCACCGCCTCGGCGAGGGCCTGGTCGCGGCGAACCACCGCCTCCAGGGCGTCAGAGACCTGGGCCTCGGTCAACCCACCCATCCGCGCGCAGTCGGCGGTAAGCGCGTTCAGCTCGTCCTCGTAGGACTTGACGATGTGTTCGTTCATCTCGCGCGTGTCCCTAGCCGAAGCGACCGGTGATGTAGTCCTGGGTGCGGCTGTCCCGGGGATTGGTGAAGATCTCGCCCGTCGGGCCGGCCTCGACCAGCTTGCCCAGGTGGAAGAAGGCGGTCTTCTGCGACACCCGCGCGGCCTGAGCCATGGAGTGGGTGACGATCACGATGCAGTACTGGTTGCGCAGCTCGTCGATCAGTTCCTCGATCCGCGCCGTGGCGATCGGGTCGAGGGCCGAGCAGGGCTCGTCCATCAGGATGACCTCAGGGCTGACCGCAATGGCGCGGGCGATGACCAGACGCTGCTGTTGGCCGCCGGAGAGGCCCGTGCCCGGCTGATGCAGGCGGTCGGCGACCTCGTTCCACAGGCCGGCGCGCTTCAGCGACGACTCCACGATGCCTTCCAGCTCGCTCTTGCCCGAGGCGATGCCGTGGATGCGCGGGCCATAGGCCACGTTCTCGAAGATCGTCTTGGGGAACGGGTTCGGCTTCTGGAACACCATCCCGACCCTGGCGCGCAGCACCACCGGGTCGATGCCCCGATCATTGACGTCCTCGCCGTCCAGCTCGATGCGGCCGCTGACGCGGGCGCCGGGGATGGTGTCGTTCATCCGGTTGATCGAGCGCAGGAAGGTGGACTTGCCGCAGCCGGACGGGCCGATCAGGGCGGTGACCGACTTCTCCGGGACGTCGAGGGAGACGTCGAACAGCGCCTGCTTCTCGCCATAGAACACGTTGACGTCGCGGGCGCGGATCTTCACCGGGCTCACCGGGAGGGCGGCGTGGCCGCGGTCGACGGCGATGTGGACGGGGGCGGCGGTATCGTGGGCCATGGCGTCGTCTCGCTGATTGGACATGAAAAACCTCGGAACTAGACGCATCGCTACCACCGCCGTTCGAAGCGGCGCCGCACGAGGATGGCGGCGAGGTTCATGACGATCATGAACACCAGAAGCACCATGATCGCCGCCGCCGTACGCTCGTGGAAACCGCGCTCGGACGCGTTCTCCCAGATGAACACCTGGACCGGCAGAACCGTCGCCGCGCCGGTCAGGCCTTCGGGCACGCCGGGCACGAACGACACCATGCCGATCATCAGCAGCGGCGCGGTCTCGCCCAGCGCGTGGGCCAGGGAAAGGATGGATCCGGTCATGACGCCGGGCATGGCCAGCGGCAGGACGTGGTGAAAGACGGTCTGGGTGCGGGAGGCGCCGATGCCCAGCGCGGCCTCGCGGATCGACGGGGGCACCGCCTTCAGGGCCGAGCGGGTGGCGATGATCACCGTCGGCAGCGCCATCAAGGCCAGCACCAGGCCGCCCACCAGCGGGGAGGACCGCGGCACCGCCAGCCAGTTGATGAACACCGCCAGGCCCAGGAGGCCGTAGACGATCGAGGGCACGGCCGCGAGGTTGTTGATGTTCACCTCGATCAGGTCGGTCCACCGGTTCTTCGGCGCGAACTCCTCAAGGTAGGTCGCCGCCAGCACGCCGATCGGCACGGCCAGCAGGGCGGTGACCAGCAGCATCATCGCCGATCCGACGATCGCACCCAGCACGCCGGCCTGCTCTGGCTCGGTGGAGTCCGAGCGAGTGAGGAAGCCGACGTTGAAGCCGGAGGAGATCGCGCCGGAGGCCTGGAGCTTGTCCAGCCAGTCCAGTTGCTGGTCGTCCAGCTTGCGCTCGCCCTGCGGCGTGGTGCGGCGGATCTCGCCCTTGAAATAGAGCGCGGCGTCCGACTTCAGCGGACCAGTAACGGTGACGGTCTTGCCGATCAGCGCCGGATCGGCCCGCACCTTATCCAGCAACTGGAAGCCCAGGTCGTTGGACATGATCGAGGTGACCTTGCCGGCCTTGCGGCCGAACTCGTCGTCCTGCTCGCCCAGCTTCTTCAGCACGGCCTCGGAGACCATGAGGTCGTAATTCGCGCCCGTCGGATCGGCGGCGTCGATCCGGGCCGGGTCCAGATAGACCGGGACGCTGATCCGGTAGTCGATGAAGGTCGTATAGCCCTGGTGGACGATCCGGCCGATCAGCAGCGCCAGGAACGACAGGGCGATGATGATCGCCAGCCGGCCATAGAAGCGGAAGCGCATCTCCTGCGCGTGACGCTTCTTCAGCCGCGCCTCGACGGTCTGGCGCAGGTCGCCTGCGGGGGTCGGGATGGCGGCGTCAGTCATACTGTTCCCGGTACTTCTGCACGATGCGCAGGGCGACGATGTTGAGGGCCAGCGTCACCACGAAGAGGGTGAGGCCGAGGCCGAAGGCCGACAGCGTCTTGGGGCTGTCGAATTCCTGGTCGCCGGTGAGCAGGGTGACGATCTGGACGGTCACGGTGGTGACGGTGTCCAGCGGGTTGAGAGTGGTCTTGGCCTGAAGGCCGGCGGCCATGGTCACGATCATGGTCTCGCCGACGGCGCGCGACACGGCCAGCAACATGGCGGCCATGATCCCCGGCAGGGCGGCCGGCAGGACGACCTTCTTGATCGTCTCCGAACGGGTGGCGCCCATGGCCAGGCTGCCGTCCCGCAGGGACTGGGGCACGGCGTTGATGATGTCGTCCGACAACGAGGACACGAAGGGGATCAGCATGATCCCCATTACCGCGCCGGCGACCAGGGCCATCTGGTTCTGCACCTGCATCAGGTACTGGCCCAGGCCGTCGAGCGGCCCCCCAGCCAGTTCGGCCCCGATCAGGTTGAAGAAGGCGCGGAACAGCGGACCGACAGTCAGGGCGGCGAAGAAGCCGTAGACCACGGTGGGCACCCCGGCCAGGATCTCCAGCAGCGGCTTGACCACCGAGCGTGTCAGCGAGCTGGCGTATTCCGACAGGTAGATCGCCGAGAACAGGCCAATGGGGGCCGCCACGATCATGGCGATCAGCATGATCAGGAACGTACCGACGAACAGCGGCACCGCACCGAAGGCTCCTGCCCCGGCGAACTGGTCCGCCCGCATCGCGATTTGCGGATTCCACTCGGTGCCGAACAGGAACTCGTGCAGCGGCACGGCTTCGAAGAACCGCCAGCTTTCCCAGACCAGCGAGGCGACGATGCCGACCGTGGTCAGGACCGCGGTGACGGAGCAGGCGATGAAGAGGCCGGCGATCCAGCCCTCGACCTTGTTGCGCGCGCGGAATTCCGGAGTGATCCGCGGGAAGGCGATCACCGCGCCGGCGATGGCCAGGATGGCCGCAAGGCCGACGGCGCCATATTCGATGAGGCCGCTGATCTTGGCCGATTGCGCCGCCTTGGCGTCGAGCGCGGTTTTCAGCTCGCCGTCATAGATGGTTTCGCTGGGGCGGCCGCCATGGGCGATCGCCCGGGCGTCGTTGTAGAAGATGTCCTGTTGCGGGCCGGTCAGGGCCTGGACGGCGGCGGGCGTGTCGGTCCGCAGGACGCCTGCCTCCAGACGCGGGCCGAACATGGCGAGCAACAGCACCAGCAGCGCAGCGGGCACGCCGACCCACAGCGCGGCATAGGTTCCGTAATATCCCGGCAGTGAGTGCAGGGCGGCGGTTTTGCCGCCGCTCGCCGCCACCACGCGCCGACGGGCGGCCATGTAGGTGGCGATCGAGAACAGCAGCAGCGCCGTCAGGGCGATCCAGGTGAGCATTCGGAGTCCATGCCTTGCACGGACGAGACTCAGGGACTGATGTCGCCTGCCCGCCCGGGCTGGAAATTGCCCGCCTTATGATGTCCGCACGCGACAGTTCCGTGACAGTTTCATTACGAAGCGTTCCGCGCCGGACCCCTATCACTTTAGCTAGCTAGGCGTGGGCCTCCGAAATCCTCAGTTTCCGCGTGCGTCGTCGCAACCTGTGGCGGCGATCAGATGCGGCGAGGGGCCGCGCGTACGCGCTCGACAGAGGCGCGGCGCAGGGAGGAGATAGACATGTCTGGACAACACGGGCGGCGCGCCATGCTCGCGCTTGGCGCCTCATTCATCGCCTTGAGCGCCGCGGGCGAGGCCGCAGCGCAAAGCCAGGGCGGCGCCTACACTGTGGACACCATCGTGGTCACCGCGCAGCGGCGCGAAGAGACCGCCAACACCGTCGGCATGGCCATCCAGGCGATCCGCGGCGAGACGCTGGACCAGCTCCACATCACCGACACGCGTGACCTGACGACCTTCGCCCCCAGCTTCACCGTGTCCCAGAGCTATCAGGGCGTGCCGACCTACACGCTGCGCGG
>JAEXKM010000229.1 GCA_023445705.1 Pseudomonadota bacterium | reverse complement strand
GGCGACCACGGTGTCGTACTCGTCGTCCGAAGGCGTGAGGCCCTGGGCGGCCGCGCCTGCGCCATCGGTCCAGGCGACCAGTTCGTTGGTCTTGCCGGCCATGGCCGAGACGACGACGGCCACCTTGTGGCCCGCGGCCACTTCAGCAGCCACGAGTCGGCCGACGCGCCGGATACGCTCGAGGTCGGCGACCGAGGTGCCGCCAAATTTCATCACTAGCCGAGACAGCGCAAGAGCTCCGCTTGATAGGAAAGGCTGCGCCTAATAGCGGGGCGCGCGATCAGGGGCAATGTCTGCCTGCCCCGAGGCGAAAAGTACGCGCTGCGCGCAAGATGGCGCCCGTTTTTGCCTTTGGGGACCGATAGGGGCTGGCGTCTTTCGGGCGCTAGGGGGAAAAGGGCCGGATGTCGCCTGCGTCCGTATCTTCCATCGACCCGCAGGAGGTCGAACGCTTTTCCCGCATCGCCGCCGAATGGTGGGATCCAAAGGGCAAGTTCGCCCCCCTGCACAAGTTCAACCCGACGCGGCTGGCCTTCATCCGCGAGCAGGTGTTGCTGCGTTTCGGCCGCGACGCCAAGGCCCTGCGTCCCTTCGAGGGCCTGCGGCTGCTCGACATCGGCTGCGGCGGCGGGCTGCTCTGCGAGCCGATGGCGCGCCTGGGCTTCCAGGTCACCGGCGTCGACGCTTCGGAACGCAACATCGGCACGGCCAGCACGCATGCGGCCGAGCAGGGCCTGACGATCGACTACCGCGCCTCGACGGCCGAGGATCTGTTGGCGCAGGGGGAACAACGTTTCGACGTGATCCTCAACATGGAGGTCATCGAACACGTGGCCGATCCGGGCGCCTACCTACGCTCCTGCGCAGGACTGCTGGCGCCGGGCGGCCTGATGATCGTGGCCACCCTGAACCGCACGCTGAAGGCGCTGGCCCTGGCGAAGGTGGGGGCGGAGTACGTTCTGCGCTGGGTGCCGGCGGGGACCCACGACTGGAAGAAATTCCTGACGCCGGAGGAGCTTCGCGGCTTCCTCGCCGGGGAAGCGGTCTCGATGCAGGGACCCTATGGCGTTGCGTTCAATCCCCTGACCGGGCGCTGGGGGCGCTCTACCGACTGCGACATCAACTACATGATGACGGTCACCCGCGACGCGGCGTAGACCAGCGGTCAAGAGGACGCAGACATGCCTTCGATACGCGTGGTCGGTCACGCCTTCCGAGCTTGGCGCCGCAACAGAATGTGGGCCAAGCACGAGCCCGAAACGCCCTACCTCGCCGACTTGCTCTGCGGTGCGCCGCTCTGCCTGCATGTGGGCGCGAGCGATGGCCGGCATTCCTATGTCATGACCCAGGTGGCCCCCGAGGCCACGATCCATGCCTTCGAACCATCGAGCTTCACCTTCGAGGTCCTCAAGCTCTGCCTGGCCTGGCATCGCATCGCCCGGCAGGTGACGCCGGTGCATGCGGCCGTGGCGGACGTGCCGGGCGAGCTGCTGCTGGTGACGCCCAAGAAGACCTCGGGCCGGATGGGGCGGGCCTACGCCTATGTCGCAAGCGAGCCGCCCAGCGGCGCGGCCCGGCCCGAATTCGCCGATAGCGGGGTCGAGGTCGAGCCCACCAGCGTGGTGGCCCTCGACGACTACTGCTCGCGCAACGGCATCGAGCACGTCGACTTCATCCGCATGGACATCGAGGGCGCTGAACTGCGGGCGCTGAAGGGCGCCGAGCGGATCATCGACCGCGATTTCCCGCACGTGCTGATCGAGATCCACCCGCTGATGCTGGAGGCGCGTTTCGGCGGCTCGGCGGGCGAGGTGCTCGAGATCTTCCGCTCTCGCGGCTATCGCATGTTCGCCGTGAACGGCGACCGGCTCGAGGAGCAGACGGAGGTCGAGGACGGCCTGCTCTGGAAGGACTATTTCTTCGTCCATCCCAGCCGCGCCGCCGGTCTGCCGGACGGGGTGTTCAAGGCGCGGATGGCGGCCTGATCAATCTGCCGAAAGGGTCGCTATCGGCACGTATCGGCCCGAGACGCCCAACAACCTGCCTAGACGAGGGCCTCCAGGGCGCGCCGGTCGAGGACGTGGATGCGCCCATATTCCAGCTTCAGGACCCCTTGGTCGTGCAGGCGGCCCAGATGCAGGCTGACGGTCTTGCGGGTGAGCCCGATCATCTCGGCGAAGTCCTGCTGGCTGAGGCTGAAGACCTCGGCCTGACGGTTGTAGGGCATCATCGCCAGCAGGCGCGTCGCGATGCGGGCGCGCGGCGGCAGGGCGAGGAGCTCCAGGATCCACTTCACGAGCTGGCTGAGCTGGCGATAGAGCAGGGTGTTCACGGCGCCCCAGATCTCCGGCCGCAGCCATGCGATGCGTCTGAGGGCCAGGTCGGAGACGTGCAGGACGAGACTCGGTTCGGCGCAGATCGCCGTGGTGAGGTGGACGCCCGCGCCTATCTGTGACGCCACGCCCCAGGCCATGCCGGCCTTCGCATGGGCCAGGCATAGGCTCTTCTCGTCGGAGAGATGGCCGAAGAGATCGGCCGATCCTTGGATGATGAAGGTCACGCCGCCCTCGGGGTCGCCTTGGCCGTGCAGCCAGTCACCAGCCTGACGCCAGCGTAGGGCGCCTTCGGCGACCAGGAGTTCGGCGAGCCCCTCCGTCTCGGCGTTCAGCCATTGGGAGCGGCGCAGGGCGGCGAGCGCCAGATCGCGGTCGTTGGACATATCGGTCTGTAGCGAAGGGGAGGGCGTACCGCTTCGATCCGGCATCTCGTCGCTCGGTCTGAAGCAATTTCGACAAATACGAAGTCGGCTCGAAATCGCGATGGGGCGTATGGCCGCGCTTGGCGGCGAATGTGGCAGCGAGAGCTTTTGTCGCGCATTCGCTTCGGCGAATGCGGAGAATGCTCATTCGTCCGGCGATATTTTTGATCGTTACTTCCCCTCATTCTACGTTGGGGGACGTAATGGAGATCATCTGGAGCGCCGCGTTGGCGACCGCAGCCCGGCATCTCGCTCGAGAAGCCGAGAGCCATGTCGGCCTGCGGCTGCAGGCCAATCGAATGGCGACCAAATCGGTGGGCGAGCCGGTCAGCCAGGAGCAGGCGGAGCTGGTTCGCAGCCTGGTCCTGGGCTTTCCGTTCCCCGCGACGCCGGCGCAGCGGAATTTCGAGCAGGCTTGGCGGATCGCCTGCGCGCGCGCCCTGGGCGGACTGAGCGTCAAGCGGGGCGGGCGTGCTTGACGCCCTGCAGGGCCTGGTATGCCGAGGCCCGACCTACTTCCGTGTGGGGGCTGACCCGCTGGCGACGACGTGCGGGGCGGACGGCGCCTTGCAACCCTTCGCCTGGCCGACCCCCTTCAGGTACGAGCGACGGGCGGTGCCCGCCAAGATCGCGTTCTGGATACGCTGGTCGCGTGCTTCGGCCCCCGAAAGCTTGCGAACCCAGCCGCGCATGGGGATGACGCTGGAGGTGGCGGTCGAGACGAGGCTGTAGGCCGTCGCCCGGGTGCCGTCCTTTTGGATCGGCGACTCATCGAAGTCTTCGCCCAGGGCCTCGTTGAGGGCCTCGATCTCAGGCCGCAGGGCCGCGCAGGTCCGCGGCGCGGGGGCATATGGGTTGGCCGCGGCGTGCAGCAGCGCCGGCGGAATCTCCAGCTTCAGGATGTTGATGTCGCGCAGGGGCGTGGTGACCGCTCCCTCGATGCTGGATTTGCCGACGTCGGAGGAGGTCATGACGCGGCCGGAGGCGGGTTCCTCAGGCTTGGATGGCGTCTGCGCGGCCGCTCCGCCCGCAGCAACCACAAGGCCAAAGCCGCAAAGCAGCGAAACCGTCGTCCTGAGCATGCCCGCCCCTCCTGTTACTTGAAGCACGACCGTAGAACATTGATGCCCGGCTTTGGTTGCAGGCCAACGGTTGCGCCACAAGGGACCGGGCGGGTTAGAAGCCGGCGAGCGCCACCGCGGCGATCACGAAGACCAGTGTCGCACCGACGAAGGCGGCGAGGGTCAGGCCAAGCGCGCGCATGCGCCCGATCGAGAGCCGCTCCGAGAGAGATCGCGTCTGCACGGCAAGGTACCAGGCGGTCGAGAAGACGATCATCGCCCCGGCCAGCCAGTGCGTCCGCGTATCCGGGAGCAGCCGGGCGGTGGTGGCGAGGCCCACCGCCGTGGCGAAGACCGCGGCGGGGTGACATTGGGCGAGAAAAGGGGCGCGCAGAGTGTTGCGGTCGATCGTGCTGCGCCGGCGCACCAGCAAGGCCATGGCGTAGAAGAGCGGAAAAATGCCGAAGAAGACCGACCGGACCAGCAGGAGATTGGCGTCGGACTGCATGAAGACGGGCAGCGGCGCATCGCTCAGGGCGGAGCGGCGGTGCATGGCCAGCTCCACGGCGTGGACGAGGAACAGGCTGAGCATGAGGAACAACACGGGATTGACCGTCGCCACGTACTGTTCGTCTGGCGGCAGGGCCTGTTGCTCGTCGGAATAACGCATGGTGGCGAGTGGGCGCGTCAGGCTGATCCAGAAGGTCTTCGGATAGAAGACCAGCCAGGTCATGACCTCGTAGAGGAACTCCTCGAGGGAGCGGAGAACCTTCATGAAGTCCATGGAACGGCCCGACCCTTTGCCTGAAGGCGTGACACTAGGGCCGGTCCCGGCTGAGCTCCAAGCCTGACCCTGTGGGAAACCAGGTGTGCGATGCAGCGTTCACCCTACCGAAGGACAGGAATCCGTACGGGCTAAGCCCGGGGAGCCAAAATTGACGCGCAAGAGACCCAAGGGCGTGTTGTCCATGGGATTGGCTTGCATCACGTGCGCCGCGACCGGCCGTACTGAGCATGCCCCCACATCCGACGACTATCCCGACACCGTCGTGCGCCGGATCCGCTTCGATGCGGGCGGCGGACTGGGGTGGAAACTTTCGGCGATCCTCACCCCGCGGACCCGGACGGCGCCGTGGAAGGTGGTCGTGGTGACCGGCGCGCCTTCCTGGGCCGAGTACTGGGCGCCCGCGCTGGCCGCCCTGCCGCCGGACCGGGAGATGGTGGTCGTGGACCGTCCTGGTTACGCCGGATCGGAGCCGGTCGAGTATGTCGGCGACATCCGCGTCCAGGCCCAGGCCCTCGCGCCGCTGCTGAAGGCGCGTCCAGGCCAGAAGGTGCTTCTGGTCGGCCAGTCGTATGGCGCGGCGATCGCCAGCCTGATGGCCGAGCAGAACCCGGGAAAGGTCGCCGGGCTGGTGCTGCTGTCAGGCTATTTCGGCGAGTCAGGTCCCACGGCCCGCTGGTTGATCGGCCTCGGCTCGAAGCTTTTGAAGATCATCCCCCGGGACCTGCGCCATGCGGTGATCGAGGTTTCGAACCAGCCCGCGCAGTTGGATCACCTGCGCTGCGCGCTCACGCGGTTGCGCATTCCGGTCCACGTCATCCATGGCGACCGCGACGACTTCGCGCCGATCGAGATCGCCGAGCGGCTGGTCGCCGAGACGCGGACGCGGCGGCCGATCCGCTTCGAGCGGGTGGTGGGCGCCAACCACTTCCTCAATGACGGCCCGGTCGAGCCGCTGCTGACCGCGCTGGAGGGCTGCATCCCGGTCCGTAGGCCGCTGTTCCGGTTTAAGCCCATCCGCCTGTCGGCGCCTGGCTGGCTGAAGTTCAGAGGTCCGCCCCGGGCCCACGCGTGATTTGAACACCAATAGGGGAACCCCCCAATTGCGGCGTCGGTTGGTGGCGCGCTGGGCGGGCGCCAGCGGAGACGACCGATGATCTCCAAATTGCTTTTGGGAGGCGCTCTCGCCGCGGCTTTGGCCGCGCCAGGGGCAGCCCAGGTGATCGGCGGGCCGGGAGACTCGCCCCCGATCGCCAAGCCGCCGGCCAATGCAGGCCCGTCGGGAGCCATCCCGTCCACCATCCCACCGGTGGACTCCGGTCCCGTGAGGGGCGCGACTCCTCCGATCGTCAACGAAGGGGCCCGGGTCGGGGCCGCGGCGAACGTCTCAGCGATCGCCACGGACGCCGACCTGCGGCCTGGCGCGGCGGTCAAGGACGCGGCCGGCGCCGATCTTGGCCGGATCACCAAGGTCGACAGGATCGGCGGCCAGACCATGGTGACCCTGTCGTCTGCAGGCAGGACCACGACCGTCCCGGCGACCAGCCTCACGAGTTCGCCCACCGGCCTGGTTTCCTCGACCAACAAGGCCGATGTCTGGGCTCCGCGCTAGAGTTCGGCCCTAAGTCCGGCTGTCGCGCCGATGCGGTGCGGCTTTCGCGAAAAACCAACTTGGCCCCGGCCATCTTAACGGTGATAAGGTTTCCCGCACGAAGCTGCGGCCGGCCCGCGGCGTCGAATAAACCGCCCGACCGGGCGTCGCTTGGGGAGATCGCGAAAAATGAAAGCCGCCGTGTTGCGTGAAGTGGGTAAGCCGCTTCAGATCGAGGATGTGCAGATCAATAAGCCTGGCCCGCACGAGGTGCTGATCCGCACCAAGGCCGCCGGCCTCTGCCACTCCGACCTGCACTTCATGCAAGGTTCCTATCCGACCGCCCTGCCGGCGGTGCTGGGCCACGAAAGCGCTGGCGTGGTCGAGGCCGTGGGTTCGGAAGTCCGGACCGTGAAGCCCGGCGACCACGTCATCACCTGTCTCTCGGCCTATTGCGGGCACTGCGAGTTCTGCCTGACCGGCCACCTGTCGCTGTGCGTGTCGCCCGACACCAAGCGCGAGGCCGAGGATGAGCCCCGCCTGAAGGCCACCAACGGCCCGATGCAGCAGTACCTGAACCTGTCCTCCTTCGCCGAACAGATGCTGATCCACGAGCATGCCTGCGTCGCGATCCGCAAGGACATGCCGCTGGACCGCGCCGCCCTGATCGGCTGCTCGGTCATGACCGGGGTGGGCGCTGCGATCCACACTTCGAACGTCCGCCCGGGCGAGACCGTGGCGGTCATCGGCTGCGGCGGCGTCGGCCTGGCGGCGATCAACGGCGCGGCGATCGCCGGCGCCTCGCGGATCATCGCGGTCGACATGGTCGCCTCGAAGGGCAACATCGCCTCGCAGTTCGGCGCGACCGACTTCATCGACGCCTCCAAGACCGATGCGGTCAAGGAAGTGATCGAAATGACCAAGGGCGGCGTTCACCACGCCTTCGAGGCCATTGGCCTGGCCAAGACCGCCGAGCAGGCCTTCGGCATGCTGCGCCGGGGCGGCACCGCCAACGTCATCGGCATGATCCCCATCGGTCAGACCGTCACCCTGCCGGGCTTCCAGTTCCTGTCGGAAAAGCGGATCCAGGGCTCGCTGATGGGTTCCAACCGCTTCCCCGTCGACATGCCGCGACTGGTGGACATGTACATGGCCGGCAAGCTGAAGCTGGACGAGATGATCTCGCAGCGCATCAAGCTGGAGCAAGTCAACGAAGGCTTCGAGGAAATGAAGAAGGGCGAACTGGCCCGCTCGGTCATCGTCTTCGACTGATAGAACTGGTCCTTGCGGACGCGAAAAGCCCTCCCTTCCGGGGGGCTTTTTTGTTGGGCGCTTTCAACGGTCCGCCTTCGGCG